>JASFJH010000026.1:0-13291 GCA_050122215.1 Granulosicoccaceae bacterium
TACTATCCTCGACCTTGAGCTGTCTGCATTGCAGCAGGAAGGTCGCGGCGAGGTCATCTCCAGCCCACGCGTCATCACTGCCAACCAGAAAGAGGCCTACATCGAACAGGGTACGGAAATCCCCTACCTGGAAGCCTCATCCAGTGGTAGCGCGACCATCAAGTTCAGGAAGGCTGTACTCAGCCTCAAGGTCACACCGCAAATCACGCCGGATGATCGCATTATCATGGATCTGACCGTGACCCAGGATACTGTTGGTGAAACCGTCAACCTGTTCCTTGGTAGTGCCCCGTCTATCGACACCCAGGAAGTCACGACGCAGGTACTCATCGATAACGGCGAGACCGTCGTCCTCGGTGGCGTGTACCGACAAGAAACCCGTAATGAATCCGACCGGGTACCTTTCTTCGGCGACCTGCCGGTCGTCGGCTTCCTGTTCAAGAGCACCACCGAGGTCGACGAGAAACAGGAACTGCTGATCTTCGTCACGCCGAAGATCGTCAAGGAAGCCCTGAAACTCGGTTAATTCCGCCTGACAAGTCCATGGCGGCAGGGTAACATCTGCCGCCATGGCAACAACTTCCCCACAACGCAACATCTTCCTGGTCGGCCTGATGGGTGCCGGCAAATCCAGTGTCGGCCGGCAACTGGCTAAAATGCTGCGATGCGAGTTTATCGATAGCGATCACGTCATCGAACAACGTACCGGCGTCAGCATCCCGCTGATCTTTGATATCGAAGGCGAAGAAGGCTTCCGGCAACGCGAGGAACAGGCCATTGACGAGCTGACCCGACAATCCGGTATCGTCCTCGCCACAGGTGGCGGCGCCGTACTCCGGGAAAGCAACCGCCAGCACCTGCGCAACCGCGGTACCGTCATTTACCTGTCCGCCACGGTCGACCAGTTGTACGAACGTACCAAACGCGATCGTAACCGCCCCTTGCTGCAAACGGATGATCCGCGTGCCCGCATCGAGGAGTTACTTGCCCAACGCGACCCGCTGTATCGCGAGGTCGCCGACATTGTCATTAATACTGATGGCCATAGCGTGCGGCATGTGGTCAACAACATCCTCGATGCCCTGGCCAGGCAAAAATCCTGAAAAAAGCCCACATCTACGAAAAAACCCTTTATAATCGGGCAGTTCGCTGACGAGGACGCATCAAAAACCTGTTTAAAACATGAAAACCTTACACGTCGATCTCGGGGAACGCAGTTACCCCATCCATATTGGTAGCAAGTTGCTCGGCCGGGCCGAACTGCTGGCACCCTCTATACACGGTAACCAGGTCATGGTCGTCTCGAACACGACGGTGGCCCCCCTGTATCTCGACAAGCTGCTGGCTGGCCTGCAAGACTATGATACCGACAGCGTGATCCTGCCCGACGGCGAGCAATACAAGAATCTCGATACGCTCAACCTCGTTTTCGACGCCCTGCTCAAGCGCCACTTCACGCGCAAGTGCACCCTGATCGCACTCGGCGGCGGCGTGGTCGGCGATATCACCGGCTTTGCCGCCGCCTGTTACCAGCGTGGCGTGAATTTCATCCAGGTCCCGACCACGCTACTGGCCCAGGTCGATTCCTCGGTTGGTGGCAAGACCGGCGTCAACCACCCCCTGGGCAAGAACATGATCGGCGCCTTCCACCAACCACAGTGCGTACTGGCTGACACCGATACGCTGAACACCTTGCCGGAGCGCGAGCTCTCGGCAGGCCTGGCCGAGATCATCAAGTACGGCCTGATCAACGATGCCGAATTCTTTGCCTGGCTGGAACAGAATATGGACGCGCTCATGGCACGCGATCCGGAAGCACTGGCGTTTGCGATCGAGCGGTCCTGTGCCGACAAGGCGGCGATCGTTGCCGCTGACGAACGTGAGGCAGGACAACGTGCCCTGCTGAACCTCGGCCATACCTTCGGCCACGCCATTGAAACCGGTATGGGTTACGGCAACTGGTTGCACGGCGAGGCAGTCGGTTGTGGTATGCATATGGCCGCAGAGATGTCAGCCCGCCTTGGCTGGCTCGGCAATACCGAGGTTGCCCGTATCGCTACCCTGCTCGAACGCGCCGGACTACCCGTGCTGCCGCCGGCCAGCATGAACACGGCACAATTCCTCGACATCATGGCAGTGGACAAGAAGAACATCGACCAGCGCATCCGACTGGTCCTCTTGCGGGACATCGGCGATGCCCTTATCACTGACGACTTCGAGCCGGCCGTGCTCGAAGCGGCGCTGGCCGTCATGCTGCACAGGGCGCGGGAGGCGTCATAAGATGGCCAACACGCTGGCAGCCTACGCCGCGATTGATGCAGCAAGCCGCGGCCGGCGTTTCCAGGAATCCTCGCCCACCTACCGTGGTGAGTTCCAGCGCGATCGGGATCGCATCATTCACTCGACAGCGTTCCGCCGGCTGGAATACAAGACCCAGGTATTTGTTAACCACGAAGGTGACCTGTTTCGTACCCGCCTGACCCATTCGATCGAGGTCGCACAGATTGCCCGCACCATCTCGCGGGCACTGGGCCTGAACGAGGACCTCGCCGAGGCGATTGCCCTGGCCCACGATCTTGGCCATACGCCGTTCGGTCATGCCGGCCAGGATATCCTGAATGAGTGCATGCGTGACTACGGTGGTTTTGAACATAATCTACAGTCACTGCGCGTCGTGGATGAACTCGAAGAAAAATACGCCGAGTTCCCCGGCCTGAATCTGACCTTTGAAGCCCGCGAAGGCATCCTCAAACACTGTTCACTGAAAAATGCGCGTGAACTCGGCGAGATCGGCCAGCGTTTTCTGCAGGGCACACACCCTTCACTTGAAGCGCAGCTAGTCAATCTCGGCGATGAAATCGCCTATAACAGCCATGATGTCGACGATGGGCTGCGTTCCGGGCTGATCGGTATCGAGCAGCTGCGTGAAATCGAACTGTTCGGAGATCTGTATGACGAAGTCACGCAGGCCTGGCCTGATTTGCCGGAACGTCGCGTCATTTACGAAACCGTGCGCCGCCTGATCAGTTACCAGGTCATCGACCTGGTCGAGACCAGTCGACACAATATCGACAGCGCGCAGCCTGCCGATATCGACGCGGTACGCGCCCACAAGGAAGCGCTGGTCGCCTACAGCACGGAAATGCGCGAGCGCAATCTTGCCCTGAAGCGCTTCCTGCGCAAGAACCTCTACCAGCATTACCGCGTACGGCGCATGAGCGCCAAGGCCTCGCGCATCATACGCGAGCTGTTCGAGGCCTTTCACAATGATCCGCAATTACTGCCCGATGAATATGCGGCGCGGGTCAGCCAGTCCCGCCATGACGTCGGGGATGCCGCTGCCGCACGGGTGATTGCCGATTATATCGCTGGCATGACCGATCGTTTTGCCATCGCCGAGCATGAAAAAATATATAATCCGAAACAACTCACGTGATATCACGGAGCATGCGTAGTCCTCCAGGGAGCAAGCGTGAACTATGCGTATCTACATGCAGACACCGATTCCTGACACAGGCAGCGCTTTTCGCGCACCGCGCTTCTGTCACCTGATCGTGCAGGAGGATATGCTCGCAGGCTGGTCGCTGATCAAGGAAACCGGTTACCAGGGCAGCTCTGGCCGTGTCACCCGAACGCATTTCGATGAGCGTGACAGCGCCATACAGGCCCTGCTAAAAGAACGCGATCGGCAACTGACCAATGGCTATAATGTCGTATTTATTGAAGGACAAATACAATAATAATGAATGCGTCCGAAACAAACATCGCGCCCCAGCTGGTCCGCCTCGGCCTTGAGCATGAGCCTTTTGCCGACACGCCTGACGAAAGCTTTTTCCTGCTCGACGGCGAGCGCGCACAACGCCTCAACACGCTTTATCACCTGACCCAACACGGTGACGCACTGTTATTAATGACCGGCTGTAAGGGTAGTGGCAAAACCAGCCTGATCAACAAGTTCCTCGCCATGGGTAACACTACCTGGCGCTACTGCCTGGTCCGTGCCAATGCCATGATGAACCCGGAACAACTGTTGCGGCACGTGGCCGAAGGCTTCGGCCTCGAACCGGACAGTATCAACTTCGATAATGCCATTGACTCTCTGCGCCAGCGGTTCATTGAGTTACAGCGCAGTGGTCTTGTCGCGATATTGATTGTTGATGATGCCCAGGATCTGCCCGCCGCCTCGCTCACCGTACTCATGAAACTGTCGGAGCTGCGCGACGATGAGCGGGGCCTGCTGCGTATCCTGTTGTTCAGTGAGGCGCAGATCAACAATGTGCTGGCGTCAGCGGAACTTGGCGACATGCGCCACCGCATCACTCACACGCTCGAGATGCCGACGCTTAACGAAAAACAGACCATCGACTACATCCAGTACCGTCTTGGCGTTGCCGGCGCTGACGAGATGATGCCGCTCAGCCGTGGCCAGATGAAAAAAATCTATCGCCAGTCAAAAGGGATTCCGCTGCATATCAATGAACAGGCACGCGCCATGCTGCTCGGCAGCGCTGATGCCGCTACAGCCGACAAGCGCCCGCATGCCCTGCTTGTTGCCAGCGGCCTGGTGGCTGTGGCCGGGCTGCTCGCTTATTTAGTTGGCCAGGACGTCATCGACCGCATGGGACAGGGTCACGAAACGACCAGCGGTGTGCTCGAACTGCCCGCGCCACGCATACCCGTACACGTCGAACTCATTGCGCAGCAGCCGACAACAGCTGCGCCGGCAGCCGACAAACCGGAAGCAGTCGCAACAGACAGCCCTGAGAGCGGGTCATTGGCCACCCTGCCAGAGTCACTTCCCGCATCCAAACAACCCGTAATATCCGATATAAATCAAGAAGATAAAGAAGTCCCGGCAAAACCGGCCAGCCCACCGCCCAGGCGCGACTGGCTGGCCGGCCTGAACGCGGAGTCCTTCACCCTGCAGCTCATCGGCAGCCGCTCAAGAGCCACGGTCGAGGGCTTGCAGCGCGAGCACAAACTCGGCCAGCAATCGGCCATCATCACGAAACAGCACGAGGGCGGGCACTGGTACGTGCTGGTCTACGGCAGTTACCCGGACAAGAACAGTGCACGGGCCGCGATCAAAGCCCTGCCGAAACCTTTACAACAGGCCAAACCGTGGCCACGGCGTATCGCTGATCTGCAAGCCAGCCCCTGATCCGGGCGTTTTTCGCGATTCGCGGCTATTCCCTACAATATTCCCGTCAATATCCCGCCCTGATTGAATCAACATCAGCAGCGCCTTATACTTACTCCCCTTTTGCTCGGGGCAAACCGAACCGGGCGTGAAACCATGCAAGACAAGCAAGTAGACGGGCTCTGATGTGAGTAACAGCAACAACATAAAATCCGGTATTTACCGTCCCGAATTCGAACGTGACAACTGTGGCTTCGGTCTGATCGCCCATATGGATGGCGAACCGAGTCACTGGTTGCTCGATACGGCCATTGGCGCACTGGCGCGCCTCACTCACCGCGGCGCCGTTGCCGCTGACGGCAAGAGCGGTGACGGTTGTGGTCTGCTGATCGGCAAACCCGCCGCATTCCTCGAGACTGTCGCGGCAGAACAGGACATCACGCTGGCCGACAACTGGGCTGCGGGCATGGTGTTCCTCAATACCGACCCGGCGCAGGCCGACACGGCCCGCCAGATACTGGAAAAAGAACTGCGGGCAGAAGGCCTGGAAGTGGCTGGCTGGCGCGTCGTGCCGACCAACCCGGATGCCTGTGGCGAAGAAGCGCTGAAGACCCTGCCACAGATTGAACAGATTTTCGTCAATGCCCCCCCTGGCATGGACGACACCGCTTTTGCCCGACACCTTTATATAGCGCGTCGCCGTACCGAGAAGGCCATCGAGCCGAACGACCCGATGTTCTACATCCCGTCGCTGTCAGCCAAGGTCATCTCCTACAAGGGCCTGGTCATGCCGAAATACCTGCCGGTGTTCTATAGCGACCTTGGCGATCCGCGCATGGCCTCGAACATGGCCGTGTTCCACCAGCGCTTCTCGACCAATACCTGGCCGGAGTGGCGCCTCGCCCAGCCATTCCGCTACCTCGCCCATAACGGTGAGATCAACACCGTGCAGGGTAATCGTAACTGGTCGATAGCACGTGGTCACAAGTTCGAAACCGCAGAGATCCCGATGACCGACGTGCGCCCGCTGGTTTCCATGACCGGCTCGGACTCGAACAGCCTCGACAACATGCTCGAAGCACTGCTCGCTGGCGGCATGAGCCTGTTCCGTGCGATGCGCCTGCTGGTGCCGCCGGCCTGGCAAAACGTTGAGCACATGGACCCGGACTTGCGCGCCTTCTATGAATACAACTCGATGCACATGGAGCCGTGGGACGGCCCGGCAGGCATCGTACTGACTGACGGTCGCTACGCGGCCTGCTCGATGGATCGCAACGGTCTGCGCCCGGCGCGCTGGGTCATTACCAAAGACCGCCACATTACGCTTGCCTCTGAAATCGGCGTGTATGACTACGCGCCGGAAGATGTGGTTGCCAAGGGCCGCCTGAAACCGGGTGAGATGATCGCCGCCGACACCGAAACCGGCGAACTGCTGTTGCCGGCAGATATCGACAAGCTGCTCAAATCGGCGCACCCCTACAAGCAGTGGCTGGTGGAACGGATCCGCCGTCTCGAGTCAAAACTCGAGGAAGAAAGCCCGTCCGAAAGCCTGTCCGAAAGTGATATCGATGTTTACCAGAAGATGTTCCAGGTCACCTTCGAGGAACGTGACCAGGTGATTCGCGTGCTCGGTGAAGAGGGCCAGGAGGCCATTGGCTCAATGGGCGACGACACACCGATGCCGGTACTGTCACGTACCGTGCGTTCACCGTATGACAACTTCCGCCAGCAATTCGCGCAGGTCACCAACCCGCCGATCGACCCGATCCGCGAACAGATCGTCATGTCGCTGGAAACCTGCCTCGGCCGCGAACGCAACATGTTCGAGGAAACCCCGGAACATGCTGACCGCGTACTCGTGGATTCACCGGTCCTGTCGCATGGCAAGTTCAGGCAACTGCACACACTCGGGGAACAGGATGCCGGTTACGCCACGGAAACGATTTCCCTGAACTACCCGGCCGATGTCGATTTGCAAAGCGCGATCAGCGACATTACTGACAAGGCCGTTGCCGCCATCAACAATGGCAAGGTCGTGCTGATCCTGAGCGATCGTGATATTGCACGGGACAAGGAACCCGTGCATGCACTGTTCGCCACCGGCGCCGTGCATCACCGCCTCGTACGCGAAGGCCTGCGCTGCGATGCCAATATCGTTGTTGAAACCGCTACCGCACGCGACCCGCATCACTTTGCCGTGTTGCTCGGTTACGGGGCAACCTGCATCTACCCGTATCTTGCTTACGAGTGCATTAACGACCTCGTGCGCAGCAAGGAGATGCAGGGCAATGTCAGCGAATTCGAAGCCAACTACCGCAAGGGTATCAACAAGGGCCTGTACAAGATCACCTCGAAAATGGGGATCTCTACAATTGCCAGTTACCGTGGTGCCCAGTTGTTTGAATCGGTTGGCCTGCACCAGGACGTGGTTGACCTTTGTTTTGTCGGCACCACCAACCGCATCTCCGGGATCGGTTTCGCAGACTTCGAAGCCGATCAGAAACAGCTGTGCAAGCTGGCCTGGAACCCGCGCAAGTCGATTCACCAGGGTGGGCTGCTCAAGTACATCCACGGTGGTGAAGACCATGCCTACAACCCGGACGTGGTGCGCACCATGCAGGAGGCAGTCAAGTCCGGTGATTTCAGCAAGTGGAAGGTGTATTCCGGCCTGGTTGATAACCGTAAACCGTTAAGCCTGCGTGACCTGCTCAAGCTGCGCGAAGACACCGAGTCAATTTCCATCGATGACGTCGAACCGTTTGAAGAGATCGTCAAGCGTTTTGACTCGGCGGCGATGAGCCTCGGCGCCCTGTCACCGGAGGCGCATGAAACCCTGGCCACAGCCATGAACCGCCTTGGCGCGCGCTCCAACTCCGGCGAAGGTGGCGAAAACCCGGCCCGCCATGGCACCGAGAGGCGTTCCAAGATCAAGCAGGTCGCCTCGGGCCGCTTTGGTGTGACCCCGGCCTACCTGCGCAGCGCCGAAGTCATGCAGATCAAGATCGCCCAGGGCGCGAAGCCGGGTGAAGGTGGCCAGTTGCCCGGCCACAAGGTCAACGAACTCATTGCCGAGCACCGTTACTGCAAACCGGGTGTGTCGCTGATATCACCGCCACCGCATCACGATATCTATTCGATCGAGGACCTGGCGCAGCTCATCTTTGATCTGAAGCAGGTCAACCCGGCTGGCCTGGTCTCCGTAAAGCTTGTTGCCGAGGCCGGTGTCGGCACGATCGCCGCGGGTGTGGCCAAGGCCTATGCCGACCTGATTACCGTGTCCGGCTACGATGGCGGAACCGGCGCCTCGCCGCTGACCTCGGTCAAGTACGCCGGCAGCCCGTGGGAACTCGGCCTGACCGAAACCCACCAGATCCTGCGCGCCAATAACCTGCGCGGCAAGGTCCGCCTGCAAACTGACGGTGGTCTGAAAACCGGTCTCGACGTGATCAAGGCTGCGATCCTTGGTGCAGAAAGTTTCGGCTTCGGTACCGGGCCGATGATCGCGATGGGCTGCAAATACCTGCGTATCTGTCACCTGAACAACTGTGCGACCGGTGTCGCCACGCAAGACAACGTGCTGCGCATGGACTACTACAAGGGTGAGGTCGAGTGGGTCATGAACTACTTCCGCTTCATCGCCGAAGAAGTCCGTGAACTGCTCGCCAAGCTCGGTGCGCGCACACTGACGGATATTATCGGGCGTACTGATCTGCTCGAACGCCTTGACGGCGTCACCAGCAAGCAACAGTCACTCGACCTCAGCGCGCTGGTCTCCGATGGGGGTGTCGGCTCCGACAAGCCACAGCACTGTGTTGAACCGAGGAACGAACCGTTCGACAAGGGTGAACTTGCCGAACAGATGGTCGCCGATGCACTCAGCGCCATCGAAAACAAGCGCGGTGGCGAATTCAGTTATGCCGTACAGAACATTCACCGCTCGATTGGCGCGCGCCTGTCCGGCGAGATCGCGGTACGCCACGGTAACCTCGGCATGGAAGATGCGCCCATCGTCCTGAAACTGACCGGCACTGTCGGCCAGAGTTTCGGCGTGTGGAATGCCGGTGGCCTGCACATGTACCTCGAAGGCGATGCCAACGACTATGTCGGCAAGGGCATGGCCGGTGGCAAACTCGTGATTCGTCCGCCACAGGGCAGCAGTTTCAAGTCACACGAGACCACCATCATCGGCAACACCTGCCTGTATGGCGCTACCGGAGGCACGATGTATGCCTCTGGCCTGGGCGGTGAACGCTTCGCGGTGCGCAACTCCGGTTGCCACACCGTCGTCGAAGGCGTGGGTGATCACGGCTGTGAATACATGACCGGCGGTCATGTCACGGTACTCGGCAAGACCGGTATCAACTTCGGTGCCGCGATGACAGGTGGCTTTGCCTATGTCTACGACGAAGATAACGAGTTTGCCGACTGCATCAATGCCGATGTCGATATACACCGCATCGTGCCGGAACACATGGAAGCGCATCGCAATCACCTGCGTGATGTCATCGAAGACTTTGTCAGGGAAACCGGTAGTGAACGCGGTCAGTATATTCTCGACAACTTCGCCGATTGTGTCGGCAAGTTCTGGCTCGTCAAACCGAAAGCGACCGAGCTCGAATCGCTGATGGATGATTTACAGCGCCGTGCGGCCTGATAACGAACAACGCGGGTAAGAAACTGTTATGGGTAACGTTTTTCAATTCATGCAGGTAGAACGCCACGATCCGGAAAAGAAATCGGTCGAGGTGCGTATCCAGGAATATGCCGAAATCTACGGCGGCTTCGACGGCAAGCGGGCCGCAGAACAGGCTGATCGCTGTATCGCCTGCGGTAACCCGTACTGCGAATGGAAATGTCCGGTTCACAACTACATTCCCAACTGGCTCAAGCTCGTTGCCGAGGGCAACCTGTTCGAGGCTGCAGAGCTTTCCCACCGCACCAACAGCCTGCCCGAGGTGTGCGGCCGGGTCTGTCCACAGGATCGCCTGTGCGAAGGCGCCTGCACGCTGGGTGAAGGCGGTTTCGGTGCCGTGACCATTGGCAACATCGAAAAGTATATAACCGATACGGCGCTCGAACAGGGCTGGCGCCCGGACATGTCCGGCGTTCAGGACACCGGCAAACGCGTCGCGATTATCGGTGCCGGCCCGGCCGGTCTCGGTTGTGCCGATATCCTGGTACGTAATGGTGTCAAGCCGGTCGTGTATGACCGTTACCCGGAGATCGGTGGCCTGCTGACCTACGGTATTCCCGGCTTCAAGCTGGAAAAAGATGTGATCAAGCGGCGCCGCGCGGTCATGGAAGAGATGGGCATCGAGTTTTGCATGAAAACGGATGTCGGCAAGGACATTACCCTCGAACAATTGCTCGACGAATACGATGCCGTGTTCCTCGGCATGGGTACCTATACCTCTATGAAGGGTGGCTTCCCGGGTGAAGACCTGGATGGCGTATATGAGGCCCTGCCGTTCCTGATCTCGAATACCCAACGTGTGCTCGGTGAGACGGGCACCTGCATCGACATGAAGGGTAAAAAGGTCGTCGTACTCGGTGGTGGTGACACGGCGATGGACTGTAACCGAACCTCGATTCGCCAGGGCGCGCAGTCCGTTACCTGTGCGTATCGCCGCGACGAGGCCAACATGCCGGGGTCGAAGCGTGAAGTGGCCAATGCCAGGGAAGAAGGTGTGCGCTTCCTGTGGAACCGTCAGCCGGTCGAGATTGTTGGCAATGACGGCAAGGTCAGTGGCGTAAAGGTAGTTACCACGCAACTTGGCGAACCGGATGAACGCGGTCGCCGTCGCCCGGAACCGGTTGCCGGCAGCGAGGAAGTCATCCCGGCCGATCGCGTACTGATCGCCTTTGGCTTCCGCCCGAGCCCGCCGGACTGGATGTCCTCGCAGGGTATCGAACTTGATGAGCGCGGCCGCGTCGTCGCCCCGGCAGACGGTGAATTTGCCTATCAGACCACAAACGACAAGATCTTCGCCGGCGGCGACATGGTGCGCGGTTCGGATCTCGTCGTGACCGCAATATGGGAAGGCCGCCAGGCCGCCGAAGGCATCCTGAACTATTTAGATGTATAAACACCCAATGTAAAGACGCTGAGACGCCAACATCGCCAGGGATGGAAAAATAAATGAACAATAATTTTCTTAATAGACATTGCGCCCTCTGCGCCTTTGCGCCTTCGCGTTGGATATTACAATGACCGAACTGAAAAACGACCGATTCCTGCGTGCGCTGCTGCGCGAACCCGTAGACCGCACGCCGATCTGGATCATGCGCCAGGCGGGTCGTTACCTGCCGGAGTACCGTGCCAGCCGTGAGCGCGCCGGTAATTTCATGACGCTCTGCCAGACCCCCGAGCTGGCCTGCGAGGTCACGATGCAACCCCTGGACAGGTTTGAACTTGACGCCGCCATCCTGTTCTCGGACATCCTGACCATTCCCGACGCAATGGGTCTGGGCCTGTACTTCGCCACGGGTGAAGGGCCCCATTTCCGCAAGGCGGTGCGCCGGGCCGCCGATGTCGACAGGCTCGGCATCCCCGATATGGGTGGCGAACTGCGCTATGTCATGGATGCGGTCAGCCTGATCCGTCAGGAACTCGATGGCCGGGTACCGCTGATTGGCTTTTCCGGCAGCCCCTGGACGCTGGCCACCTACATGATCGAGGGTGGCGGCAGCAAGGATTTCGCGCTGGCCAAGAGTATGCTGTTTGAACAGCCGCAGGTACTGCACAAGCTGCTCGACCTGCTCGCCCGTACCGTGACTGAATACCTGAACGCGCAGATAGCCGCCGGTGCCCAGGCCGTGCAGATCTTCGACACCTGGGGCGGTGTCCTGACCCCGCGTGACTACCGCGAATTTTCGCTGCGCTATATGCAGCAAATCGTTGAAGGCCTGCACCGCGAACACGAGGGCCGCAAGGTACCCGTGATCCTGTTCACCAAGGGTGGTGGCTGCTGGCTCGAGGATATTGCCGCGACCGGTTGTGATGCCGCCGGCCTCGACTGGACCACGGACATCGGCGATGCCCGTTCACGGGTCGGTGATCGCATTGCCCTGCAGGGCAATATGGACCCCTCGGTACTGTATGCCAGCCCTGAACGTATCCGCCGCGAAGTTGCAGACATACTTGCCAGTTTCGGCCAGCATAACGGTCATATATTCAACCTCGGTCACGGCATCCACCAGCATATCAACCCGGAGCACGTCGCTGTGCTCGTTGATGCCGTGCATGAACTGAGCGCCCCCTACCACGCCGATTAGTGTATTTGACCACACAGCCTGTGTGTAGCTGCTATAGTTAAAGGCAGAGTGGGAAATACATAACAATAATCCGGTGGGGGTCGGGTCGCCAGGCATGGCATCTCTGTACACGCAAATCATCAACAGCCTGAAAGGGCGATATCTGTTTGCAGCAATCATGCTGTCGCTGCTGCTTGTTATCACTGCCCTGATTGCCCACCATTACGTGCAGACCACCAGCACGGCAAGCACTGCCAACATCAAGCAGCGTAACCGTGTTCTGTCCACAACGGAAAGCCTGCGGAAAATGTTATGGGATGCCAACCATGCCATGCATTTTTTTATCCTGCAGCCAGGAGATGCCCATTACACAACAGCTGCCAGCAAACTTGAAGATGCCATCAAACAATCAGAATTTCTTTCCGGACTGGAATGGATTAAACAGCATGATCTGGTTGCCGACAGCCTGAAAATGCAGGCTGATTTTACGGCACTGAGACAGGAAACACTGCACTTGATGCAGTTGCGAGAAAATATCGAAGAACTCTTCCCGGCCATGGTCTTGTTGCGCGATGTCATGACACCCCTTAACAAGGATTTCTCAACGGCATGCAACCTGGCTATTGATGAGATTCACACAGAAGCCAACCTGGTTAGCGACACCCGCACCTACAACAACCTTATAGCCATACAGAATTACTGGAACAGGGTCATTAGCACCTTCCGCGGTTACGTGGCATTACTGACCGGCACCTTCGGCAAGGACAACCCGGATATCCTGCAACAGGAAAAGAATATCGAGGTACTCTACAAGGAGGTGCAGCTCCTGCTTGATGAACTTGAACAATCGCCAGTCGAAAACCTGGGGTTTCAGACCCACAGTTCCCTGCAGCAAAT
>JASFJH010000027.1:0-12750 GCA_050122215.1 Granulosicoccaceae bacterium
AAGCTGGGGCAGGCACGCGGCGCGGCGATCTGCTCCGCGGTCAACCACACCATTCCCATGAGCGAGTATTCACCGCGTGAGATCAAGCAGGCCATTACCGGCAAGGGCGGAGCGGCCAAGGACCAGGTACAGCACATGGTGCGCGTGTTGCTCAAGCTGTCGGGTACCCCGCAGGAGGATGCGGCCGATGCGCTGGCCGTGGCACTGTGTCATGCGCACACGATGTTGACGTTGCAGCATATGTCGCAGGGCAATTCAGGAGGTCGGATATGATCGGTCGCCTGCAAGGCACACTGCTCAGCAAGCAACCGCCACTCGTGCTTGTCGATGTGCAGGGTGTCGGCTACGAGGTCGAGGCCCCGATGTCGACCTTCTATGTCCTGCCTGAAGTCGGCGATGAAGTTGTGCTGGTCACGCATCTTGCCGTGCGCGAGGATGCACATACGCTGTACGGCTTTGCCAGTGACAATGAACGCCGCATGTTCCGCGCCCTGATCAAGGTTAACGGTGTCGGTGCGAAACTGGCGCTGACTATCCTCTCCGGCATGTCGGCCGATGAATTCACGTCATGCGTGCAGGCCGAGGATGCCGCGGCCCTGACGCGCCTGCCCGGTGTGGGCAAGAAGACCGCCGAGCGCCTCATTGTGGAAATGCGTGATGCCCTGAAAGACTGGCAGGGTGGTGGTGCCACGTCGCCCGCAACGGCAACAGGCATGACGCAAGCGGGTGACGCGGTAGCCGATGCCGTCAGTGCACTCGTCGCACTCGGCTACAAGCCGCCCGAAGCGAGTCGCATGGTCAGGTCGATCGATACGACCGAGCTGTCGAGCGAAGAGATCATTCGTCTTGCCCTGCAAGGCGTGGCGAAACAGGCATAGAGAACCGATATGGCCATTGAATCTGATCGTCTCATTGCCGCCGCCGGCACGCCGGAAGACGATGCCGTGGACAACGCGATCCGTCCGGCGAAACTCGCCGACTACGTCGGTCAGCCTGCCGTGCGCGAGCAGATGGAAATCTTTATCCATGCCGCGTGTAAACGCGGTGAAGCCCTCGACCACGTGTTGTTGTTTGGCCCGCCCGGGCTGGGCAAGACCACGCTGGCACACATTATCGCCAACGAGATGGGCGTGAACATGCGCCAGACCTCCGGGCCGGTGCTGGAACGCCAGGGTGACCTGGTTGCCCTGTTGACCAACCTCGAACCGAATGACGTGTTGTTCGTCGACGAGATCCATCGTCTCAGCGCTGTGGTTGAGGAAGTCCTGTACCCGGCCATGGAGGATCGCCAGATCGACATCATGATCGGTGAAGGCCCGGCGGCGCGTTCCATCAAGCTCGACCTGCCGCCGTTCACCCTGGTCGGCGCCACGACGCGTGCCGGTCTGCTCACCTCGCCGCTGCGGGATCGTTTCGGTATCGTGCAACGCCTAGAGTTTTATTCGAATGAAGAACTTGGCAAGATCGTGACGCGTTCGGCTCGGATTCTCGGTGTCGATATGGAGCCGGCCGGCGCGATCGAAGTGGCGAAGCGTTCGCGTGGTACGCCGCGCATTGCCAATCGCCTGTTACGCCGGGTCCGTGACTATGCCGAGGTGAAGGCCGATGGGCATGTCACTGCCGAGGTCGCGGACCGGGCCATGGACATGCTCAGTGTCGATGCGAGTGGCTTTGATGTCATGGACCGCAAGTTGCTGCAGACCATCATCGAATCATTTGATGGTGGCCCGGTCGGCGTCGATAACCTGGCCGCGGCGATCGGCGAGGAGCGCGGCACCATCGAGGATGTCATCGAACCGTACCTGATCCAGCAGGGTTACGTCATGCGCACCCCGCGTGGCCGCATGGCGACCTCGAACGCCTACCGGCATTTTGGACTGCCGGTGCCGAAAAGGAGTGAGTCCGACAGCCAGGCCGGGCTCGACTTTGACGGGCAATGAGGGAATTTTCCCCGGCCATGATGGTCAGTGAAGTAACAACGGTAATAAACTGTGACTGAGTTCCTGTGGCCAATACGCGTTTACTACGAAGATACTGATAGTGGTGGTGTCGTCTATTATGCCAATTACCTGAAGTTCATGGAGCGCGCACGTACCGAGTTATTGCGCGCGACAGGATTTGAGCAGGATGTGTTGCGTGACGAACGCCAGTTGTTGTTCGTGGTCAGGCATGTCGAGCTCGATCTGCATCAGCCGGCCCGCTTCAACGAGCAACTCGTGGTGCGCACGGCAATTGCGAAAGTGCATGGCGCCAGCATCAGTTTTGTACAATCGATTGTGCGCGAAGGAGAGGCGCAGCTGTTGTGTGAGGCGACCGTGCAGGTGGTCTGTATCAATGCAACAGACTGGAAACCGGCGCGTTTGCCGGCTGACATCAAGCAATCCATAACAACGGAGAATCCGGGTGTCGACTGATTTAAGCTTTTTTGCCATGGTGGCCGGGGCCAGCCCGGTGGTGCAGTTCGTCATGCTCGTGTTGTTACTCGCCTCGGTCTTTTCCTGGGGGCTGATTTACCGCAAACAACTGGTCATGCGCAAGACGCGCCAGGTTGCCGACGACTTCGAGGAGCGCTTCTGGTCAGGCCGGCAACTCAGCGAACTTTACGAAACCATCAGCACGGGGCGGCGCAATGTCGCGGGTATGGCCGCGATCTTCGAGGTCGGCTTCCGCGAATTCGTACGACTGCGTAAACAGAGTAACATCACGCCGCAGGCCGTGCTGGAAGGCAGCCAGCGCGTGATGCGCGTCGCCCTGAACCGGGAAATCGATGTGCTTGAATCGCATCTGCCGTTCCTCGCTACAGTCGGCTCGACCAGTCCGTATATCGGTCTGTTCGGCACGGTATGGGGAATCATGAATGCCTTCCGTTCACTCGGAAATGTGCAACAGGCGACAGTGGCGAGTGTCGCGCCGGGGATTGCCGAGGCACTCGTCGCAACCGCGATGGGCCTGTTTGCCGCGATCCCGGCGGTGATTGCCTATAACCGCTTCGCCCATGATGTGGAGCGCCTGAGCGGTCGCTATGAGATCTTCCTCGAGGAGTTTTCGACGATCCTGCAGCGCCAGGTACATGAGTAACCCGGAATCGATGATAGCCACGTTTAACTGATTATGAGCATGCACAGCAGCCTGCGCCGACGCAAACGCATGATGAGCGAGATCAACGTCGTGCCGTATATCGACGTCATGCTCGTACTGCTCGTGATCTTCATGGTCACGGCACCGCTGCTGACGCAGGGCGTGAAGGTCGAGTTACCCGATGTCGCAGCCGAGCCCGTTCCGTCCAAGGACAACCTTGAACCTCTCGTCGTGACCGTGGATCGGGACGGCAGTTATTACGTGAGTATTGGTGACGATCAGGACAAGCCCATAGACAACGAGGGTCTGCTGCAAAAGGTTGCGGCTGTGGTCAAGTACAAGCCGGGTACGCCGGTGCTGGTACGCGGCGACAAGGAGGCACGCTATGGCGACGTGGTCATTGCGATGGCGCTAATCCAGAAGGCCGGTGTGCCGAATGTCGGGCTGATGACCGAGTCGCCGCCGGGCGAGGACCAGCGCTAGTGCTGCGTGAGTTGCTGAAACACCCAGCCGCGCTGTTTTTTTCATTGATTGTGCATGCAATCCTGATTGGTTTGCTCGTGATCAGTTTCGACTGGACGGCAAAACCGGCAGCCGTAGCGCCGAAGGTCGATGTCATCAAGGCCGTGGCCGTGGATGCCGCAAAGGTCGAGGCCGAGGTAAAAAAACTCAAGGCCGCCGAGGACCGGCGCAAGCGTGCTGAACAGGCGCGCCTCGACAAGCTCAAGCGCGAGGCCGATGCGGCGAAGCGCAAACGCGCCGCGGAAGAAAAACGGGTCGCGGATCTGAAGAAGAAGCGTGCCGCTGAAGAGGCGAAACGCAAGGCAGAGAAAAAGCGCCTGGCGAAGCTCAAGGCCGAACAGGACAGGCTGCAGAAACAGCGCGAGGCGGAACAAAAGCGTCTTGCCGAAGTTGAGCGCAAGCGCCAGCAGGAAGAGCAGAAGCGGCAAAAGGCTGAACAGGCCAGGAAAAAGGCCGAGGCGGAAAAACGCAAGGCGGAACAGGCGCGCGAGCGCGAGCGCCAGCGGCAACTGGCCGAACAGCTCGAGGCCGAGGAGCGCGCCCGCGCCGACGCCGCAGCAGGCAAGGCGGTTGCCGAATATACGGCCCTGATCAAGCAAAAGGTGTCGCGCAGCTGGTTGAAACCGGCTGGTAATATCAAGGGCCTGAAATGCGTGGTCAGGGTGCGCGTCATACCCGGCGGCGAGGTCGTGTCGGCACAGGTGACGCGCAGTAGCGGCAACAGAGTTTTTGACGACTCGGTGGAAAAGGCCGTATTCAAGGCCTCGCCCTTGCCGATGCCGAAGGACCCGGATGTGGCGGCGCGTATGCGGGAAATTGATTTTGAATTTGTACCGGAGGGTTAATGGTGCGAAAACTCCTCACAACTGGACTGTTACTGTTCTTGTTCATGGTGAATGCGGCACACGCGGCATTGACCATCCAGATCACGGAAGGCGTGGAAGGGGCGTTACCGATCGCCGTGGTGCCGTTTGCCATTGAAGGCAGTGTTGTCGCACCTGACCATGATCTGGCCGAAATCATTCGCAACGACCTGGCGCGTAGCGGTCGCTTTGCGCCCATGCCGGTCAAGGACCTGATCGCCCGCCCTCACCAGGGCAGTGAGGTGCGTTTTGCCGACTGGCGCCTGGTCGGTCAGGACAACCTTGTCATCGGTCGGCTGCGGGCGCGTGCCGATGGTCGTCTGGAAGTGTTGTTCCAGTTATTCGATGTCATCAAGGGGCAGCAGCTGGCCGGCTACAGTATCCCGTTTGTGCGTGATGACGTACGTCGCATCGCACACCGCATCAGTGACATCATTTATGAAAAACTGACCGGGCAGAAAGGCGCGTTTACGACCCGGATCGCCTATATCACGACAGCCAGATCGGCCGATGGCAAACAGTCGTATCGCCTGAATATTGCCGATGCCGATGCCTACAACGAACAGACCATTCTTACATCAAAGCAGCCACTCATGTCACCGTCCTGGTCTCCGGACGGACAGAAACTCGCCTATGTCAGTTATGAAAAGGGCAAGCCGCAGATATTTATCCAGGAGGTGTTTACCGGCAAGCGCGAGGCAATGACTGATTACACGGGCCTGAACAATGCCCCGGCCTGGTCGCCGGACGGACGCGCCCTGGCCATGACGCTTTCGCATACGGGTAACCCGGAGATCCACGTGCTGGATCTCGCCACCCGTCGTCTTGTACAGGTCACACGTCATGTTGCGATCGATACCGAGCCTGCCTGGGCACCGGATGGCAAGTCGCTCGTGTTCACCTCGGATCGTGGCGGCAAGCCGCAGTTGTACCGCGTGGCAATGGACGGTTCGCGTCCGGCGGGGGATAAACGTCGCCTGAGTTGGGAAGGCGATTACAATTCCCGCGCAACCTTCTCACCGGATGGGCGGCACGTGGCCATGGTGCACGGTAGCCAGGGTAATTTCCGGATTGCCGTGCTGGACCTGGAGACGGGACACCTGCGTGTATTGACGACCAGTCGCCTGGACGAGTCACCGAGTTTTGCACCGAACGGCAGTATGGTCATGTACGCGACGGAACATGCCGGCAGGGGCATACTGGCGGCGGTATCGGTGGACGGTCGGGTACACCAGCGCCTGGAGGTAAAACACGGCGAGGTACGGGAGCCGGCATGGTCGCCGTTTGAAGAGTAGGAAAAATGACGGCTCTGTCACTGAAGCGGCGCTGGTAATGCCGGAAAATGATGTCAGCGGGATCAAAACAGACAGTTTCAAATCCACGCAGTACAGAAATACACGACCATAAGGAGTCAGTGATGAACAGTATGATGAAAGCAGGTATTGCCATTGCCATGACCGCCGTCATGGCGGGTTGCGAAACGATGGGTCTTGGCGAGGAAGGTGCTGAAGTCAGCGTCGAGGATCGCAGCACCCAGGCCGGTGCCGAGGGCGCGGCCGCGGCAGAGGGGGCGCAGGCTGCTGGTGCACTGGCCGGCACCGCATTCCAGGGCCATGCGCTGGATGACCCTAACAGCCTGTTGTCGAAGCGCGTGATTTATTTTGATTTTGACAGCAGTACGATCCGCGATGAGTACCGTGAAATCATCCGCGTGCATGCCGGCTATCTGTCGTCGAACCCGAATGCCGTGGTCGTGCTGGAAGGCCATACCGATGAACGCGGCAGTCGAGAGTACAACATTGCCCTGGGTGAACGACGTGCCAAGGCCGTACGGCAACTGCTATTATTCCAGGGTGCGACGGCCAAACAGCAGGAAACGGTCAGTTATGGCGAAGAACGGCCGATCAACCCGGAGCACTATGAAGCTGCCTGGCAGCAAAATCGTCGTGTAGAAATTGTTTACAAGGTTCGTTGATAATGAAAAACGTGGGTAAAGCTTCGGTGATTGTCGGGGTTGTGCTCGGCCTGGTGGCAAGCCCGGCCGTGCTGCTCGCCGATGAGGCGCTGGAAAAGCGTGTGCAGCGCCTTGAGCAATTGCTTGAAGGCCAGGGGCTTGTTGATATGTACATGCAACTGCAGAACATCCAGCAGGAAACACGTGAATTACGCGGCCAGATTGAGCAACAATCCCACGCCATCGACGGTTTGAAACAGCGGCAACGGGATCTGTACCTGGATATTGATCGGCGCCTGCGGCGGCTCGAAAGCGGTGCGGTTGCCCCGGCCGCTCCGGCATCTTCTCCTTCTGCGCCGGCCACACCGGACAGGCCGTCACCGGCAAGCGTTAGCAAACGGCCGGCACCGGTCGATACGCCAGCGGCCGATGCGGCATACCGTGATGCTTTCAACCTGCTCAAGGAAGGACGTTACGATGTCGCCATCAAACGCTTTACCGCGTTTCTGGCCAAATATCCCGGCAGTGCCTATGCCGACAATGCGCAGTACTGGCTGGGCGAAGCAAATTACGTGACGCGTAATTTCCAGCAGGCGGTTGTCGAGTTCAACAAGGTCGTAAGCAATTACCCGCAAAGCCAGAAACTGGCCGATGCCCTGTTGAAGATTGGTTATTGCCATTACGAGTTGAACGAGATGGACAAGGCGCGGATAGCTCTCAACAGGGTCGTCAAGGAGCACGCCAATACCACGGCTGCCAGGCTGGCAGATAACCGTTTGCGCCGCATGCAACTCGAAGGGCAGGGTGCGCCAGCGGCCGCACCGCAGCAATAATATTGCTGGCTAATGAGTCGCCTGCGCATCAGCGAGATCTTTTACTCCCTGCAGGGTGAGTCGCGCACGGTGGGATTGCCCACCGTGTTCGTGCGGCTTACCGGTTGCCCGCTGCGCTGTGGTTACTGTGATACCACCTATGCCTTTCAGGGCGGCGAGTGGCTGGAACTCGGTACAATCCTTGAAAAAGTAGCGGCTTATTCACCACGCTATGTCTGTGTGACAGGCGGGGAGCCGCTGGCGCAGAAGGCCTGTCCGGAACTGCTGTCCGACCTGTGTGATGCCGGTTACGAGGTGTCGCTCGAGACGAGCGGGTCACGCGATATCAGCGAGCTGGATGAGCGCGTGGTCAAGGTGGTTGATTTGAAGACGCCGGGTTCGGGTGAGCAGGACAAGAATCTCTACGAAAATATTGATGAACTGACTTGCCGTGACCAGGTTAAATTCGTGCTGTGTGATCGCAATGATTATGACTGGGCTGTCGAACAGCTGAAACAGTATGATCTGGCTTCACGTTGCGAGGTCCTCTTTTCCCCGGTACATGGACAACTTGAGGCGCGGCAACTGGCGGAGTGGATCCTCGAGGACAACCTGCCGGTACGTATGCAGGTGCAGTTGCACAAATACCTGTGGGGCGATCAGCCTGGACACTGATCTGAAAATTATCTTTGACAGGATTTACAAGATTTACAGGATAGTGTTGATATGGTTCCCGGAGATACTTGAAGTCAAACCATGGGAATCCTGTTAATCCTGTCGAAATAAACTTATGAATACACAAACCAACAAACCAAGGGCGGTGGTGCTTGTCTCCGGCGGGCTGGATTCGGCAACGACGCTGGCGATCGCCAGGGCCGAGGGCTACACCTGTTTCGCCCTGAGTTTTGATTATGGCCAGCGCCACGCCGCCGAGTTGGCGGCAAGTGAGCAGGTTGCCGACAGTATCGGGGTGGCCGAGCACAAGCGTATTCATATTGATCTGAACGCGATCGGCGGTTCGGCCCTGACCGAGGCCTGTATCGAGGTGCCAAAAGAGGGCGTGAAGCCGGACGTGATTCCGGTGACGTATGTGCCGGCACGTAATACCGTGTTTCTGGCGCTGGCGCTGGGCTGGGCCGAGGTGCTCGGTGCGCGGGATATTTTCATCGGTGTGAATGCCGTGGATTATTCCGGATACCCGGATTGCCGCCCGGAGTTCATTGCCGCGTTTGAAAATCTCGCCAATCTCGCGACCAGGGCGGGCGTTGAGGGCGAACGATTTCATATTCGGACGCCGCTGATTGACCTGAGCAAACGCGAGATCATCGAGCGTGGTACGGCGCTCGGTGTCGATTACGCGCTGACCATCTCCTGTTATGACCCGGACGTACACGGCAGGGCCTGTGGTGAATGCGATTCGTGCCGGCTGCGTCGTGAGGGCTTTGCGGCCGCCGGCCTGGCCGACCCCACCCGCTATCGCTAACGCCCTGTTAGCAAAGAGATTTTTCTCAAATAAGTGACACTGCTCATGGTTCACGCTACAATGCCGCAGCATTTTTATCGTATTTCCGGGCCGCTGCCCGGAGTTGATTGAGTAAAAATAACAGGCAATTATGACCTGCCGGTTTCTGTATCAGGACCGGGCGAGAGGAGATCAGCATGCTGTTCGAGGATTTTGCATCGGCCAACCAGACCATGCTCTGGGCCACTTTTGCCATCGCGTTGATCATGGGCGCCGTGGTCAACAAAACCAATTTCTGCACGATGGGCGCCGTATCCGACCTGGTAAATATGGGTGAAAGCGGCCGTATGCGCGCGTGGGTACTGGCGGCCACCGTCGCCATGCTCGGCGTGGTCGCATTGGAAGCTGTCGGTATGGCCAACCTGACGTCAACCTTGCCGCCGTACCGTGGCAATGAATTCCAGTGGGGCCGCTACATCCTCGGTGGTTTCCTGTTCGGTGTCGGTATGACGCTGGCCAGTGGTTGCGGCAACAAGGCCCTGATTCGTATCGGCGGGGGCAACATCAAGTCGATTTTCGTGTTTATCGTGATCGGCGTGATCGCCTATTTCATGGTCGACCCGTACAAGCAGCTCGAAGCGACCTGGTACCAGAGCCTGTTCGCACCATGGCTGACCAAGGCCTCCATCAGCCTGAGCACGCAACAGGACCT
Source organism: Granulosicoccaceae bacterium (assembly GCA_050122215.1). GTDB lineage: Bacteria > Pseudomonadota > Gammaproteobacteria > AKS1 > AKS1 > JASFJH01. The sequence continues at coordinate 9,404 of JASFJH010000027.1, forward strand.
CGGCAGTATTGCAGGTGGTATTACGGGCATGGACCCGCTCATGATGCGGAACATCATCGGTGGCGTCATCGGCGTGCTGGTGCTCGCGTATCTTTTCAAATCGGCCGAATTCCGCAGCAATTTTGATAACGTCCTGGCCGGCATCGTGGTCGGCGTGGCCGTGATCGCCGCCTGGTACGTGACCTCAAATATCCGCGTCGATATGGGTGAAGGCCCGCAGAGCCTGACCCAGATTTACCAGAACTGGGACTTCCTCATGGACAGCGCTGAGGGTAAGCCGAAGAATGGTTCTACCAACCTGCAACCGCAGTCATTTACCTTTATCAGTCCGATTGGCCAGGCGTACGGTTATGCAACCTCGACCTTCAGCAGCACCTTCCTGACCTTCGGCGTCATGTCTGTCTTCGGCGTCATACTTGGTTCGCTGCTATGGTCTATTGTCAGCAAGGGCTTCCGCATTGAATGGTTCGCTTCGTTCAAGGACTTCATCGTACACATGATTGGTGCAGTGCTGATGGGCTTTGGTGGCGTTCTGGGCCTGGGCTGTACCATTGGCCAGGGGATTACCGGCGTATCAACGCTGGCGCTGGGCTCTTTCCTCGTGTTTGCCAGTATCGTGTTCGGCAGTGCACTGACCATGAAGATGCAGTACTACAAGCTGCTGTATGAAGAAGAAGCAACATTTTCCAAGTCATTGATTACGGCTCTGGTTGATTTCAAAATGCTGCCTTCAGGCATGCGTAAACTCGAAGCCATGTGAAAAAATGCGTTGCCGGACTTGTGCTTTTGCACAAGTCCGGTATCCTACGCATCCCGCTATGGCGGGAATTTCCCATTGGGCCGTTAGCTCAGGTGGTAGAGCACCGGACTTTTAATCCGATGGTCGAAGGTTCGAGTCCTTCACGGCCCACCATTTTCCCGACCCTTCCTGTAATTTATTCGCTTTCATCCATGCCCAGCGGCCACACTTTTGCCATATCGGACACGCAGTTCTCGATATAGGCTTCTCTGGCCTGTTCATTTTCAAACGGGCTTTGCGCAGCCCATTCCTTGCACTGGTAGGTATAGGCTTCTTTGGCACGCGGGTCATTGGGTTCAACCACGCCGGCCATGGTCGGTCGCTCTGTCGCAGCAATCGCCGACGGGGTGAGCGCGAAGAACAGGGTAGCGGTCAAGATCTGTTTGTACATATCACTTCTCCAGGTATGTTGATAGCCGGCAGTATTGCTGCGGCGTGGAGAAGTAGACGCATATGCACTCAGAACGTAAATGGATATATTTTGTCCAACACCATCGAAAAAACCGATAATCGGCTGCCCTGTTCCGGGCAAGAAAAAGGGCCCCGAACGGGGCCCTTTTTGTTACGGCCATGTAGCCGCTGATCAGGCATCGGCAATGCCGGGATTGCCTGCAACGTTCTTGATCTTCGGTACGTTGAGGTCAATCTTCCTGATGGTTTTCTTGTCGCGCAGGTATTCAGCAACGACTTCCCATATCGGGGTACCTTCAAGTGGCCTGGCTACACTGGCCCAACCGGCGACCTTGTATGTCTTGTTGGCCTCGATTGCCTTGCCGTTCAGTTCCATATCCGAGATGCGCTTGCCAAAGCCACCAACCGGGTCGATGGTGTACTTGAGGCCACCGACACGTACCATGTCACCGCCCTGCTGGTAGTACGGATCCTCGTTGAACAGGTTGTCGGCAACGTCTTCGAGAATCGTTTTCAGGGTCTCGCCGGACAGTTCGTTAACAGTTGTCACCGGGTAGGTCATCGCAGTCTGGGTCATGACATGGTCAAAAGTGATCGGCTGGCCTGGCAGCACGCTCACGCCCCAGCGGAAGCCTGGCGAGAAGGAAATCTCAGCATCCTTCACGTCCATCATCGCATCACAGATGAGCTGGTCGAAGGTGCCGTTGAAGTTACCGCGACGGTACAGAAGTTCTTCCGTAGTGGCCAGTTCTTCGTTGAGCCTGTCGAGGAACGGGGCACGCACGCTGTCAACGTAGGCCTGCATTTCAGCATCCGGCTCGAGCATGTTGGAGAACACAGGCAGCAGCTTGTAACGGTAGTCCTGGACCTTGCCATTCTTGACATCAAAGTCGAGTACCGAGAGGAACTTGCCGTTTGAACCGGAGTTGATAACGAGGGTCTTGCCACCGGGGTTGCTGACTTCAACCGGGGCCGGGACACCGTCGTGGGTATGACCACCCATAATGGCATCGATACCGGTAACCCGGCTCGCCATCTTCAGGTCGACGTCCATACCATTGTGGGAGACAACCACGACAACCTGGGCGCCGTCGGCACGGGCAGAATTTACTGCCTGCTGCATGGCCTCATCACGGATACCGAAGCTCCAGTCCGGCACCATGTAGCCTGGGTTGGCGATCGGCGTGTAGGGGAAGCACTGGCCGATGACTGCAACCGGGATACCGTTTTGTTCCTTGATGACATACGGTTCAAAGACGCGTTCCTGCCACTCGTTATCAACCACGTTCTGACCGACAAAGTCGATATGGCCGGCAAAATCGTTCTCGATAACTTCCTTCACGCGGTCGGCGCCGAAGGTGAATTCCCAGTGACCGGTCATGACGTCAACGCCGAGCAGCTTCTGGGCATCAATCATGTCCTGGGCGTTGGTCCACAACGAGGTGGCAGAACCCTGCCAGGTATCACCACCGTCAAGCAGCAGGCTCCCCGGGCGCTGTGCGCGGATATTCTTCACGAGTGTGCGCAAGTGCGCAAAACCACCGACCTTACCGAATTTCTTCGCCGCTTCGGCAAAGTCAAGATAGGTATAGGCATGGGCCCAGGCAGTATCGCTCTTGATATTGTAGTACTTGAGCAGGGCCTCGCCGACCAGGTGTGGAGGATTGCCGTACATACTTGCCACACCCAGGTTGATGTTCGGCTCGCGGAAGTAGACCGGCAGAAGCTGCGCATGGCAGTCGGTGTAATGCATGAAAGAGACATTACCAAACGCCGGCATCTCATAGATATTGCTTGGCTGTTTGTCTTTCTTTACGCCCGGTTTGACTTTTTGTACATCGGAACCCTGCTCACAACCGGCCAGGTTAATGCCGGCGGCACTGGCCGCAGCCAGGACCTGCAGGAATTCACGTCGGGATATATTCATCACAATCCTCCGTTACGTTGCCGTGGCAACATTACTTATTATTAGCAATACAATTACTTACTGTTGGTTCAGATTATGGAAACTCAGTGAGTGACGAGAGTCGTTCTTGTCGTTGTCCATAAAGCACAAACGCATAATGCGTTTAATTCTAGCACGTCTGGGCCAGCGCTCAATCCCGTTTTGGCCGGTATTTGCAGGTTTTTTCACGGT
>JASFJH010000028.1:0-12628 GCA_050122215.1 Granulosicoccaceae bacterium
GGGTTACATGGCGAATCTCGCTGCGGTCACCGCGTTAACGGATCGCCATGATGCCGTGTTCGGTGATCGGCTCAACCACGCCTCCCTGATTGATGCCGCACAGTTGAGCGAGGCAAAAGCTGTGCGCTATGCACATGCTGACAGCAGGGCGCTGGATACGCGTCTCGCGGAGAGTCCCGCGAAGGACAAGCTCGTGATCACGGATGGCGTGTTCAGCATGGATGGTGATCTCGCCCCGCTGCCTGAACTTGCCCACTGCTGTCATAAACATGATGCCTGGCTCATGGTCGACGATGCGCATGGCCTCGGCGTGCTGGGCGCACGGGGTGCCGGTTCGCTTGAACATTTTGCGCTGACCGCTGATGACGTGCCGGTGCTGGTCGGCACGCTCGGCAAGGCCCTGGGCACCTTCGGTGCCTTTGTTGCCGGCAGCGAGGAACTCATAGAAGTGCTGATCCAGCGTGCCCGCAGTTATATCTTCACCACGGCCATGCCGGCGGCGGTAGCCGAGGCGACGCGGGCGAGCCTGCGCATTGCGCGCGAAGACAGCGCCCGCCGTGAAAACCTGCAGGCCCTGATCGATCAGTTCCGACAGGGTGCGGGGCAGGCCGGCCTTCACCTCATGGATTCGATGACGCCGATCCAGCCACTGCTGGTCGGCGAGGCGAAGCGCGCCGTCGCGATGAGCGAGGCGTTGTTGCAACGCGGCATCCTCGTCGCGGCGATGCGGCCGCCGACGGTACCCGAGGGTACGGCACGTTTGCGTATCACACTGTCCGCGGCCCACACGCCGCAGGATGTCGATCGATTGCTCGATGCGCTGGTGGCCGTGGCATGAGCCTGCACACGGAACGGTTGGGCAGTGGTCCTGAGCTCGTGCTGTTGCACGGCTGGGGTTTGCATGCCGGCGTGTGGGCAACCGTCGTCGAGCGTCTGGCACAGGACTATGCCCTGACCCTGATCGATTTGCCCGGGCATGGTCGCAGCCGCGATGCGCGGATCACCGATGCACAGCAGGTCGTGCAGCAGTTGCTCGAGGTGGCACCGGCCAATGCGGTGTGGGCGGGCTGGTCGCTGGGCGGCATGCTTGCCTTGCGGCTGGCCGCCACGGCACCGGCGCGCGTGAAGGGCCTGATCATGGTCGCCGCCTTGCCGAGTTTTGTCGAACGTGAGGACTGGCCGTTTGGCATGCGCCGTGAAATCTTCGCCGCTTTTGCCGATGATCTGGAAAACAGTTTCGACGCCACGCTGTCGCGGTTTCTGTCCTTGCAGATGCGCGGTGTCACGCACGGCCGTGAACTGTTACGACGGTTACGCGAAGAACTCGGCCGCTATGGCGAGCCTGAACCTTCCGCATTGCGCGCCGGCCTGTCGCTACTGGCCGGCGAGGATTTGCGCGGGCCGTTACACAGGCTGCCTCTGCCGGTGCAGATGATCATGGGCGAGCGCGACACACTGGTTGGTTGGCAGGGTGCCCGCCAGCTGCAACAGCACAGCGCCATGGCCGTCGAGGTCATTGCCGGCGCGGGTCATGCGCCGTTTCTTTCCCACCCGGATGCGTTCTGTCAGGCAGTAAACCGTTTTACGCAGGGCCTTGGCTCATGACAGCTGATAGCGAACAGCACCTCGACAAGCAACTGCTGCGCAAGTCATTTGCGGCGGCTGCCGCAGCCTATGACGAAGTGGCCGTGTTGCAGCGCGAGGTGGGCGAGCGCATGCTCGAGCGCCTCGATTACATGCGTATCACGCCAGAACGAATTCTCGACCTCGGCGCGGGCACGGGCCTGCAATCCATTGCGCTGAGCAAACGCTATCGCAAGGCGAAGCTGGTTGCACTCGACCTGGCCCACCCCATGCTGCGTATCGCCCGCCGCCGCTCGCGTTTCCGGCGAGCGTTTAGCTGCGTGTGCGGCGACATCGCCAGCCTGCCGATTGCCGATCACAGTGTCGACATGATCTTCTCCAACCTTGCCCTGCAATGGTGCGAAGATCTTGACCAGGTATTTGCCGAGTTCCGGCGCGTGCTGAAGCCGGGCGGCATGGTGCTGTTCTCGACCCTGGGCCCGGACACGCTGCATGAATTACGCAGCAGCTGGCAGACGGTGGATGACTACCCGCATGTGAACAATTTTCTTGATATGCACGACATCGGCGATGCGATGGTGCGCGCCCAACTGGCCGAGCCGGTCATGGATGTCGAGCGTATCACCATGACCTATGACCGGGCGGTAGACCTGATGCGCGATCTGAAAACACTCGGTGCCCATAACGTGGCGCAGGCGCGCAGTCGTGGCCTGACCGGCGCCCGGCACTTTCAGAAAGTGATCAACGCCTACGAACAGTTCCGGCGTGAGGGCGTGTTACCGGCGACCTGGGAAGTCGTGTATGGCCATGCCTGGGCACCGCAAGAGAAGTCGTCCGTCCACGTCAGCCTGCCGGTAACCTGATCATGCCGGGCCTGTTCATCACCGGTACCGATACAGGCGTGGGCAAGACGCTCGTTGCCACCGCGCTGTTGTCGGCGTATGCCAGGCAAGGCCTGGTGACGGCGGCGATGAAACCCGTCGCGAGCGGCTGTGAACACACCGCCGCGGGCCTGCGCAATGACGATGCCTTGCGCCTGCAGGTGCAGGCCACGCTCGACATCGATTACGCCACGCTCAATCCCTATGCCTTTGCGCCGGCGATTGCCCCGCATATCGCGGCCCGGCAAGCAGGTGTCAGCATCGATCTGCAACGGCTTGCCGAGACATATGCATCACTCGCCGCCCGTGCCGATGTGGTGGTCGTAGAAGGAGCAGGCGGCTGGTATGTGCCACTGGATGCCCAACACAGCATGGCCGATCTGGCCCGCTGCCTGGCCTTGCCGGTAATACTCGTGGTGGGCATGCGGCTGGGCTGTATCAATCACGCCCTGCTAAGTGCTGCGGCCATCCGCGCCGAGGGCCTGCCACTGGCCGGCTGGGTCGCGAATACGATTGACCCGGACATGCCGTGTCTTGCAGAAAACCTGCATACCCTGCAGCATGCTCTTCATGCGCCCTGCCTGGGCGTGATCCCGCACCAGCCACACGCCGATGCCGGGACGATTGCATCACACTTATCTGTCCCCGACTTGCAGTAACGTGCCGTTACAGTAACCGACTATTGCCGTCGGTCTTTACCCCTAGGAATTATGTGTGTTTTGTCGTAGATTACGACTGCGGGCCGAAAACGCGCCATTAATTAGAGTTTTCTTATATAAGTCATTGCTAATATGAGATTTTATAATGTGCGCAACGAAATGTTTTATTAGCGGCCCCACGGGGCATGGTTTAGCATGCCATGCCGATTAAATAGGGGATATTCGGACCTATGCAGGGAATGGATGGTACATGCATTGACCCTGACGACAAGCAGCGATGCTTTGTTATTACGCCGAATTGTTCCCTGTCGTGGCGAGGGGCAAAGTGGTTTTTCTGCATTGCCCTTGTCACATCGTTAACCATCGCTAGCGGGTTTGCGATGATGGGCGCATGGATGGTGTTCCCCTTTGCCGGATTGGAAATGGCTGCCCTGGCGACAGTACTGTATCTGTGTGCCAGGCGTAACTCACGACGTGAAGTCGTGGCCATAAATGACAAGACAATCCGGGTGTTGAAGGGTCGCAGAGCGCCAGAAGAGGATTACCACTTCCAGCGTGCCTGGGCACGGGTGGAAGTTATCCGGTCAGAAAATGGCTGGTATCCAAGCCGACTACTGATTTGTTCTCATGGTCGGGAGGTGGAGGTAGGTAATTGCTTGTGTGAGGAGGAAAGACAGCATCTGGCGAGAAAGCTGTCCCGCGCAATTACCTGAAGCAATACAACAAGAAATTATTATATTAATAAAACACAGAGAGAGTAGAGCATGTCGGTAAGCAACCATAAAAGGACAGCATCCTGGCTGTCGGCGTTAGCTATGGTCATGGTATCCGGTACTGCCTCGGCTGATTACACCCTGAACCTGCGTCAGGGTGTCACCGAGGTCAGTAACAATGGCTATGACTTGCATATGATAATTCTGTGGATATGCACCATCGTTGGCGCGGGTGTATTTGCGGTGATGATTTATTCATTGATGAATCACACCAAGGCAAAAAACCCGACCCCGGCAACATTCCACGAAAATCATAAACTGGAAATCGTCTGGACCCTGATCCCGTTTGTCATCCTTGTTGGTATGGCAATACCGGCGACCAGTGCTCTGCTGAAACTCGAAGACACCCGCGACGCGGATATGACCATCAAGGTCACCGGTTACCAATGGAAGTGGCACTACGAGTACATGGACGGTGATGCTGAAGGCGTTAAATATTTCAGTTCACTTGCCACGCCACGTGACCAGATTGAAAACAAGGCTGACAAGGGCGAGAACTACCTGCTTGAAGTGGACAACCGCCTGGTTATCCCGAAGGGCAAGAAGGTGCGCTTCCTCATGACTGCCAATGATGTTATCCATAACTGGTGGGTACCGGATTTCGGTTTCAAGAAAGACGCTATCCCGGGCTACATCAATGAGTCATGGGCACGTGCCGAGCAGACTGGTACCTACCGCGGCCAGTGTGCCGAGCTTTGTGGCAAGGACCACGGTTTCATGCCGATTGTAGTCGACGTGGTTGAAGAGGCCGATTATCTTGCCTGGGCCGAGGGCCAGAAAGCACAGGCCGCAGCCGATGTTGCTGCCGCCGGCAAGGCCTTCAGCAAGGACGAGCTCATGGCGCGCGGCGAGAAGGTCTACAACGCCAACTGTGCCGCCTGTCACCAGGCCAACGGTCAGGGCCTGCCGGGCGTATTCCCGGCACTCGCCGGTGGACCTATTGCCACAGGCCCGGCCGCAGGCCATATCGATATCGTCGTACACGGCAGCAAGAAGAACCCGGCCATGGCCGCGTTCGGCGCGCAGCTTAACGACGTCGATCTGGCCGCCGTTATTACCTTCGAGCGTAACAGCTGGGGTAATGATGCCGGCGTGGTTCAACCTGCCGATGTGAAGGCCGCACGCTAAGCGGATTCTGGAGGATATAATAATGAGTACAGCTACAGCACACGCAGAACACCACGGCGCACCGAGCGGCCTGATGCGTTGGATTACGACAACCAACCACAAGGACATCGGTACGTTGTATCTCTGGTTCAGCTTCATCATGTTGCTGGTGGGCGGCGCGATGGCCATGGTTATTCGCGCTGAACTATTCCAGCCGGGCATGCAGGTCGTTGACCCGAACTTCTTCAATACCATGACTACCATGCATGGTCTGATCATGGTATTCGGCGCCATCATGCCGGCCTTCGTTGGTCTCGCCAACTGGCTGATCCCGATGATGATCGGGGCGCCGGATATGGCACTGCCACGCATGAACAACTGGAGCTTCTGGATCCTGCCGTTTGCCGGCACGATGCTGATTTCCACGCTGTTCATGGATGGTGGTGGTCCCAACTTCGGTTGGACTTTCTACGCACCGCTGTCAACCAAGTACGGTCCGCCAAGTACCGACTTCTTCATCTTCGCGGTTCACATGCTGGGCTTCTCCTCCATCATGGGTGCGATCAACATCATCGCAACCATTTTGAACATGCGCGCCCCGGGCATGACCCTGATGAAGATGCCGATGTTCGTCTGGACCTGGCTGATTACCGCCTTCCTGCTGATTGCGGTGATGCCGGTACTCGCCGGTGCAGTTACCATGATGCTGACCGATCGTAACTTCGGCACCTCGTTCTTCGATGCATCAGGTGGTGGTGACCCGGTTCTGTTCCAGCACGTATTCTGGTTCTTCGGTCATCCCGAGGTGTACATCATGATTCTGCCGGCGTTCGGTGTTGTCTCGCACATCATCCCGACCTTCGCCCGCAAGAAGCTGTTTGGTTACAGTTCGATGGTGTACGCGGTTGCCGCGATTGCCTTCCTGTCATTCATCGTATGGGCGCATCACATGTTCACCGTCGGTATGCCGGTAGCCGGTGAACTGTACTTCATGTATGCCACGGTCCTGATTGCGGTACCGACAGCGGTGAAGGTGTTCAACTGGACGGCCACGATGTGGAAGGGCTCGATGACCTTCGAAGCCCCGATGAAGTGGGCGGTAGCCTTCGTGATCCTGTTCACGATCGGCGGTTTCTCGGGCCTCATGCTCGGTATCGCCCCGGTCGACTTCCAGTACCACGATACCTACTTCGTGGTGGCGCATTTCCACTACGTGCTGGTAACCGGTGCGCTGTTCTCGATCATCGCCGCTGTGTACTTCTGGTTGCCGAAGTGGACCGGTCACATGTACAGCAAAAGCCTGGCCAACTGGCACTTCTGGCTGTCGGTGATCTTCGTGAACATTACCTTCTTCCCGCAGCACTTCCTGGGACTGGCCGGTATGCCACGCCGTATCCCGGACTATTCACTGCAGTTTGCTGACTTTAACCAGATGTCATCGATTGGCGCCTTCGGTTTTGGTCTGGCGCAGCTGCTGTTCCTGGTGCTGGTCATCAAGACCATCAGGGGCGGCGAGAAGGCAACGGACCAGGTATGGGAAAGCGCAGATGGTCTGGAGTGGACGATTCCATCACCGGCTCCGTACCACACCTTCGCGACTGCACCTGAAGTCAAGTAAGGCATGTTAACAAGCCCCCGTCTCCAGTATGCAGGAGACGGGAGCTTAAACCGGGAAACTAAGGATAATGACAGTCGTGACTGAAACAACGCAGAAAAAAAGTGTTAAGGGCCTGGCCATCGGGCTGGCGCTGCTGGCACTGTCTTTCTATGTTGGCTTCTTCTTTCTCATGTATTACCGATGAGTGAGAGAGAACTGCAGCAGAAAAATCGCCGCACCGTAACGAAGCTGTCTTTTGTGGCGGTTGCGATGGTCGGGTTCGGATTTGCACTGGTGCCCCTCTACGACCTGGTCTGCGACATCACCGGCCTGAACGGGAAAACCGGTCGGGTGGAGAAAGAGCAGGCACTCGCAGCCCATATGGATGAGTCAAGGCTGATAACGATAGAGTTTGACGCGAATGTCAGTGCGGACCTGCCATGGGAATTTGGTTCGCATAAACGTCGGATGCAGGTGCATCCCGGGCAGGTAGGCGAGGCTGTCTATTTTGCACAAAACAGGAGTGATGAAACCATCACTGGCCAGGCCGTACCGAGTGTCGTGCCATCAAGGGCCGCCAAGTACTTCAACAAAACGGAGTGCTTCTGTTTTACGCAACAGACGTTTGCCGGCAAGGAGGGTCGCGATATGCCATTACGGTTTATTGTTGATCCTGACCTGCCAAAGGATATAAAGACGATTACCTTGTCGTACCGGTTTTTCAAGCTGAATAGCGGGGTGCAGGAGGGTGAACACCGCGCACAAAAAACGGCATTGCTGGGCAATACCGAAAAATAAGACACAGGATGTGTAAACAACAATTAATTACGGTTTAGTGGTTTGAATAGATAAGAGGACAATATCAATGTCACATGCAAGCGGTGGATATTACTTACCGGAGCCGAGCAAATGGCCAATCATCGGCTCGATCGGTATTTTCCTGACCCTGTTTGGCTTTGCCAGTGCATTGCCACACGGTGAAGGTGAAGTGGGTAACCTGACAGTCATGTACATAGGCATGGCCGTCATCATCTTCATGATGTTTGGCTGGTTTGGCACAGTTATTCGTGAAAGTGAATCAGGGGCCTATGATGCGCAGGTTGACCGTTCATTCCGCATGGGCATGCTCTGGTTTATCTTCTCCGAAGTTATGTTCTTCGCGGCATTCTTTGGTGCATTGTTCTATGTTCGTCAATACTCCTTGCCATGGCTGGGTGGTGCCGACAACAATGCAATGACCAACGCGGTGCTGTGGCCGAACTTCACACCTGACTGGCCACTGAGCACGATGCCAAGCACTGAAGGTTTCAGTGCCTATAAAGAAGTGATCGGTGCATGGGGGATACCGGCACTGAACACGGCCATCCTGCTGACTTCGGGTATTACCGTGACCTTCGCGCACTGGGCACTGAAGAAAGGCAACCGTGGCGGTCTGATCTTCTGGTTGTTTGCCACTGTTGTACTGGGCTTCACCTTCGTGGGCTTCCAGGCCTTTGAATATGGCCATGCCTATAGTGAACTGAACCTGACCCTGAATTCCGGTATCTACGGCTCAACCTTCTTTATGTTGACCGGTTTCCACGGCCTGCACGTAACGATTGGCGCCATCATGCTCGCAGTCATGCTGTTCCGTAGCATGAAGGGGCACTTTACGGCTGAAAATCATTTTGGCTTTGAAGCTGCTGCGTGGTACTGGCACTTCGTTGACGTGGTCTGGCTGGGCCTGTTTATCTTCGTTTACTGGTTGTAAGCGAAGCGCAGGGACTAAAAAAGGCGCTGCAAATGCAGCGCCTTTTTTTTGAGAAGATGTAATGGTTGTCAGGCGGCGGGTGTAATACCATGCGGCGTGATGTAGCCCAGCCAGGAAAGCAGGTATAACAGGCCGAACAGCGTGACGGACATGCCGATGCGGACAGACAGGGCCTTGACGCTGCGGTTGCCCTGTCCGTGATCCTTGACCAGGAAGATGAGAGCGCTGCCCAGGCTGGCAATAATGCCTATCAGGATCAAGACAATGGTAATTTTTGCAAACATGACGCACCTCGATAAGCTGTATATGTCGAGAGTATAACCAAGATCAGCACAGCAACGATAGTAATCCTGAGAATGAAACTGGGTCATTACGAATTCAAACCGGGGCTTATACCAGCACTGGTCACGCTCATCCTGTTGCCGATATTTATCAGCCTCGGCTTCTGGCAATTGGACAGAGCCGGGCAGAAGAGGGTAGTGCAGGCCGAACTCACTGAAACCCTGCAACTAGCACAGGTCAAAGTGGGAAGTGCCATTGACGATCAGGAGTTGCTGTTCCGGCGTGTCGAGATCGAGGGCCGTTTTGAACCCGAATACTGTTATTTGCTCGATAACGCTATCTGGCAGGGCAAACCCGGCTATCTCGTCCTGATGCCGTTTCGCTATGCGGGTGGCCGGGCGGTAATGCTGGTCAACCGCGGCTGGTTACCACTGGGTGGATCACGCGATGATTTACCGGAAATCCACACCGCATCAGGCATTGTTACGCTGCAGGGCGTTCTGAGTGAGCCACCGGGTAAGTTACTGGAGTTGGATACCACCGCGAGACTGGACACGGCTGCCAGGAAATGGCCACAGGTAATTCAACAGGTGGATCTTGAACAGATCGGTCAACAATTGGGGTACACTATCTCGCCGTTGATGCTGCAAATCAACGCGGATAGTCCTCATGCCTTTATGCAGGCCTGGCGCCCTCTGGTTGATACACCGCAAAAGAATATCAGCTACGCCATACAATGGTTTTTATTTGCAGCAATCCTGGTATTGCTGTTTGTGATTTTGAATACGAAACGTCCTGAAAACAGGCAGAAAACAGAGAAGTAACCGTGACACAGATGAATACAAAAGCGCGTAACCGGGCACGTCTGGCCTTCATCGGCCTGCTGCTGTTGTTTCTAGTACCAATCGTCGCCGCGATTGTCATGCATAGCATCGGGGGTGGTGTCGGCACCTCATCCACAGTTAACCGCGGTGAACTGGTCAAGCCGGTCGTGCCGGTTGGCGAGCATGTGTTGTTAACAGACCAGGGTGAGGCCTTGCCGGCAGATTACTTTGTTGGCAAGTGGACCATGGTCTACATGGATTCAGGGCAGTGCAACGAGGCCTGCCAGACCAACCTGTATACAATCCGCCAGTCGCGGCTGGCGCTGGGCGGTGAGAAAGAACGCGTGCAACGCCTCATGGTACTCACTGACGGCAAGGCTTCTGCAGGCCTGAATGAATTGCTAAAAGAACATGCTGGTATGGATGTGGTTACCGCGCAGTCACTCGAGACCTTCACCGGGGTTTTCAGCAAGGATGGCAAGGGTGACACTGCCGGTCGAATATATATCGTCGACCCGCTGGGTAATTTGATGATGCGCTACCCGCTCAATATGGAGCCAAAAGGCCTTATCAAGGACATGGAACGCTTGTTGAAATATTCACGTATTGGCTAAATAAAAATTCGGTAACGAGATGAGTGACAAGCCCGAGGCAAGCAACATGCCAGCAGCGCTGAACTGGCGAGATTTCTACGAGTTGTGCAAACCAAACGTGGTGGCATTGATTGTCTTTACTGCGGTAGTGGGCATGTTTCTTGCCACACCCGGTATGGTCCCCTGGCAACCCCTGGTCTTCGGTACGATAGGTATTGCACTGGCCTCCGCCTCGGCGGCCGCCATCAATCACGTGGTCGACAGACGCGTCGATGCGATCATGGCACGCACACAAAAACGGCCATTACCAACCGGGCACCTGGATCAGAAGCAGGCCCTGCTGTTCGCCATTATTATCGGCGTCATATCGATGCTGATCCTGGTGCTGCTCGTGAACGTCCTGACCGCGGTACTGACATTCATCTCCTTGATTGGCTATGCCATCATCTACACGATGTACCTGAAGCGTGCGACACCGCAGAATATCGTGATTGGCGGTGCCGCGGGAGCAGCGCCCCCGGTACTGGGCTGGACAGCGGTGACCAATAGCGTGGATGGGCACGCCCTGTTGCTGTTCCTGATTATTTTTGCCTGGACCCCGCCACATTTCTGGGCCCTGGCAATCCATCGCCGTGATGAATATGCGAAGGTCGATATTCCAATGCTGCCGGTAACGCACGGCATCGAGTTCACGCGACTGCAGGTTCTGCTCTACACCATCATTCTGTTCATTGTGACGCTGTTGCCGTTTGTCACCCTGATGAGTGGCGTGTTTTACCTCGGTGGTGCGCTGGCCCTGAATATCGGTTTCATGTATTACGCCGTGCAGCTGTATCGCGCCAGGCGCAATGGCATCGAGATGAAGACCTTCGGCTTTTCCATCATCTACCTGATGGCGTTGTTTGCGTTTCTGCTGGTCGACCACTACATGCCGGTGATACTCAGCCTTATCGGGCAATGATAATTTACTGTCCAGCCTATTGATTTGCTCCCGGTCGGGCGGTGACGGGCCGGCCATAAAAAATGCCCCGGCAAAGCGGGGCATTGGCAATGATCAGGTGAGTTTGTCTCAGCCGGCCTCGAGCAGACCGCGCATTTTTTTCATGGCCGCCTTTTCCAGCTGGCGGATACGCTCGGCGGAAACGCCGTACTCGTCGCCCAGTTCCTGCAGGGTGGCCTTGTTTTCATCCAGCCAGCGGCGCATGAGGATGTCACGGCTGCGGTCATCGAGCTGCTGCAAGCCCTCGGTCAGGCGGTTGACGTTGAATTCGGCCAGGTCGAGGGCCTCGAGCCTGGCAGCCGGTTCCTGACTGTTGTCCTCAAGATAGGCAGCCGGAGCAAAGGCGAGATGGTCATCGTCGCTGTCATCATTGTAGCCATCGAAGGCGACATCACGACCGGACAGGCGGGATTCCATCTCCAGCACGGTTTCCGGTTTCACGCCGAGTTCCTCGGCGACGGTCTGCACTTCGGCATGGTTGAACCAGCCGAGGCGCTGCTTGGACTTGCGCAGGTTGAAAAACAGCTTGCGCTGCGCCTTGGTCGTCGCAACTTTGACGATACGCCAGTTACGCAGGATGTATTCATGCATCTCGGCACGGATCCAGTGCACGGCGAAGGAGACAAGGCGTACGCCGACATCCGGGTCAAAGCGCTTCACTGCCTTCATCAGGCCGATATTGCCTTCCTGGATAAGGTCGGCCTGCTGCAGGCCATAACCGCTGTAGCCGCGCGCGACGTGTATGACAAAGCGCAGGTGCGCCAGGATCAGCTGACGGGCAGCCTCAATGTTTTCGTTTTCCCGCAGGTCGACAGCCAGTGCGTATTCTTCCTCGGCGGTGAGCATGGGAATGCTGTTGGCGGCAGTGATATAACTGCCCAGGTTCGCAGTTGGCGAAGCTGCCAGTTGCAGTTCCAGGTTTTTGCTCATGTTGCTCATGTACGCCCCCTCATTAGTGGTATATGCGCGAATGCTTATATTAGCACTCATGCGATAAGAGTGCCAAATCCGCAGAAAGTTCCATATAAAGTAATTGTTTATAAAACAGGCGGATAGCACTATGCCGAGGCGGCGACAGCATCCTGTGGGCCGTTATCGGTGGCAATACAGACGCGGTTCCGGCCGCGTTCCTTGGCGGCGTACAGGGCCTTGTCGGCATGTGCGAGCAGGCCGGTCAGGTCGGTGGTCGGGTGGTTCGAGGTGCTGGCGACGCCGACACTGACCGTAATATCGACACCGGCCGGGCAGAGTTGCTCGACTTTCTGCCGGAGCTGTTCGCCGAGCTGGCGGCCGCGTTCGCAGTCCGTGTTGGCGAAGATCACCGAGAATTCCTCGCCACCAAAGCGCACCACCATGTCGTCCGGGAACATCTGGTTGAGCAGTTCACCCAGCCCGGCGAGCACGTGGTCACCGGTCAGGTGGCCCAGTTCGTCGTTGATCTTCTTGAAGAAATCGATGTCCATGATCATCGCCGTGACGGGCTGGTTCTTCGCGCCGTGGAAGAACTTCTGGCCATGGTCAAGCAGGTAGCGTTTGCTGCGCACGCCGGTCAGGCTGTCGGTCGTGGCCAGGCGGCTC
>JASFJH010000029.1:0-12395 GCA_050122215.1 Granulosicoccaceae bacterium
CTCGCGACTGACGCCGGCAGTTGTTCCTCGCACGGCCCCGGTGTGGCCGAGGCCCTGCAACTGGCGGCCAGCCTGCAGCAGCCACTCGGGCATGTCACGGTGATGGGTATTCCGGTCGCAGGAGAGTATAGCAACGTGACAGACACGATATTGGACTGCCTGTATGCCGATCTGCAACAACGACTTTTACAAAAACAAGATTAATCGTCAGCCAGCGGCAGCGTCACAGTAAAGACCACGCCCACACCGTTATCGCGATTTTGCGCCTCGACTTTACCGTTGTGGTACTCGGCAATCAGGCGCACGACATACAGGCCAATGCCGAGGTGAACACCGTCATGGCTTTGCTCGCGCAGACTCACCATCGATTCAAACAACTGGCCCTGCATGTTTTCCGGCAATAATGGCCCGCTGTTACTCACGCTGATGCGTGCCCGGTTATCACTGCGCGAAACCTCTATTTCGATCGGTAATCCCTCGAGACTGAAGTCGACGGCATTGGCAACGAGCTTGTCGAGCATTTGCGCGATCAACTCGGGGGCGCCATACATGTTCAGCGTGTCATCTGTTGCCGTCAGGGCAAACGCTTGCCCGGGGTAGGCTAGTTGATAGCCCTGTGTGCAATGGCCGAGCATTTCACACAGGTCAAAATGTTCACGCTCCGTGCTCTGAATGGCCTGTTCGAGGCGCGTCGCCTCGTTCATGCTGGTCAGGATATGGCTGAGGCGGTCAATGCCTTCGCGCGCACGGCCGGTATAGGTGCTGGCCTCGCCGGGCAGTGCCTGCATGTCGAGGTTTTCCAGTGATGATTTGACCACGGCGATCGGTGTGCGCATTTCATGTGACAACTTGCTGGCCATGCTCTCCAGGTAACGCGTGTACTCGGCGAGCCGATCCAGCACACTCGCAAAGCTGCGTGACAGGTCACCGATCTCATCGCCTGCCGAGGATTGCCGGATGCGCCCCTGGACACGGCCATCATCGCTGATGGCGAGTTCTGCATCCTGGTGCAGGCGGCGAATGCGGTTCGACAGGCGCGAGGCGAACATGATCAGAAACAGCGTGGCGGCGATGAACACAACCAGCGTCGTGTTAAGCAGTGTGGTCATGGCCTGGTTTTGCAGGGTCACGATGCGGTTGCTCGTTTGCTCGACGACGACGGCGCCAATCACGTCACCGTTGCTCCATACCGGGTGAGCCGCGGACAGGATCGCGACGCGCTTGTCCGGCGTCTCGCGCCAGCGCGTCGCCGCGCTACCCGCCAGCGCCTTTCGGACAGCCTCGCCTTGCAGGCGTGATACGCCGGACAGGTCATCAACAAAATTGCTGGCCGGCTGGGTGAGGATCGCGGCGTAGGCAAGATCGAGCAGGTTCTGTAGCACGTTCTTTTCTGTTTGTGCCGGGGTCGGTGGCCCGGCATCGAGGCTGCCGGTCAGGGCCAGCACGTGGCCGTTCGTGTTCGTGATCCAGATGCGTGATTCGCCACGGTCCAGTCCCTGCAGGATGGTCTCGATCGCATCCGAGGGGGTGAGGATAGTGCCGAGTTCACTGGCCTGCGCCATGCCGGCCGTGCCAACCAGTGTCTGCACGGTCGCCAATGGCCGGTCAACATCGGCCACGGCAAACGTGATACGCCCACCAAGCATGGACAGCGGGATGCGCATCTCCAGTACGTAACCGTTAGCGGTTTCCTGCCATTCGCCCTTGATGCGCACCTCGGGACGTTTCGCGATGTTACCTTGCTGTTCATTATCGAGCAGGTAGGCATTGACCCAGCCCGGCGCACGCGTGGTCACCAGGTAGCGTTGCAGCCGGCCATCTTTTGCTTCCAGCACGATCTGCAAGTGGTCACTGCGGTCGATGTGCAGGCTGTTTGGCGTGCGGTACACAACGTGGTCATCCTTGACGATGAACAGTACATACAGGTGGCGTTGCCAGATCCCCATGAGGTGTTGGAAGCTGAGCGAGGTCGGGTTATAGCGCCCGGCACTTTGTAGCACATGTTCCGCCGCATACTCGCGGCTGTGTTCGAGCAGGGCTTGCCATTCGTCGGTGTAGCCATCGAGTTGCACGGGTTGTTCGAGCTTGCGTGCATACAGGGTCGGGCCGGATTGCAACTGGCGGCTCAGATCGGCACGCGGTGCAAACAGTTCATCGCGTTCGTGCAATACGGTGGCGATGGCGCGTGCCTGGTCGAGCTGGTTGTTTTCCATACCGGTGCGCAGGAAGCGTTCCATTTCCCGCACATACTCGTAACCCGCCCACGGGATGGCGAGCAGGATCAGCGTGATCAGCAGCAACTTGCTGCGCAGGCGCAGGGGTGGCAGTAACCGCTTCATGAGGCTGGGTCGGTTTCTTTCCAGCGGTAACCCATGCCATACACGGTATCGATCGCATCAAAGCCGGGATCGACAACCTGGAATTTCCTGCGTATGCGCTTGATGTGCGAGGTGATGGTAGCGTCATCGACCAGGATATTCGCATCCTGCATCAGGAGATCGCGGTTGCGCACATGGCCGGGGTGCCTGGCCAGTGAGTGCACGATCCAGAATTCGGTCAGCGTCAGGTCGATCGGCTGTTGCTGCCAACTCACGCTCATGCGCGCCAGGTCGAGTTGCAGCGCACCGCGTTGCAGGCGCGTATCTGCCTCGGCCGGGTGTTTGTGCGCCTCGATACGCCGGAACAGCGCGGCAACGCGCGCGGTCAGGTGTGGCAGGCTGATGTCCTTGGTCAGGTAATCATCGGCGCCGAGGCGCAACCCGGAAATCGTGTCGAAATCGCTGTCGCGCGCGGTCAGGAAGATGATCGGCAGGCTTTTCGACAGGCCGCGCAATTCCCGGCACAGCTCGAAACCGCCTTCGGGTTCATCGCCGAGCCCGATATCGAGGATCGCAAGGTCGGGCAGGCGGCCACGAAACGCCTCGAGAGCGGAAGGGCGATCGGCGAAACTCATGACCTCGTAGCCCTGGCGGCGCAGGATGTCAGTATAGTTGTCGCGGATCGTCGGCTCGTCCTCGACAATGGCAATGCGTTGCGCCATAACAGCCTGATTCCTCTCTTGTTGTTGCAGATATTGACCTGACTCTACCCGATCCATTCATGGCCGTCACGGCAAGCTGTCGCATTGCCACAAGTTTGCCATATTTCGTCCGCTTCCCGTCCCGATTGTGGCCGCGGCTCGCCATGTCGCAGGCATTTAATGTTCCCTGACGACGATTACCGGCGCGGTCAGGGACGACACACCGACGCCTCCCCGGTGGCCTGCCCAGGACGGGCACGCTGGACCAAACCATGACAAGAGGAAGAAAAACGATGAACAAAGCAATCACCCTGGCGGGCAGCCTTGCCCTGGTACTGAACCTGCCGCTGGCGCAGGCCGACGATATTTACAGCATGCAAGATGACAGCGAAATCACCGAGGCCGCGCCGGTCGAGGAACTCGGCGGGCTCGGTGTCGGCGCGGTACTCGGTGCCGTGGTCGGTGGCCCGATCGGCGCCATTGTCGGCGGGCTCGGTGGCGGGCTGCTTGTACAGGGCGTGTCACTCGAAGATGAAAACACGCAACTGCGCACGCAGTTAGCCGAGGCCGAGGGGGAACTGTCAACACTGCGCGTCGCGCATCGCCAGCTGACAGAGGCGCGCCTGCAGCAGGTCAGGCTCGTGCAACAACAGGCCGCGCCGGCGTATGAGCGCATCAACGGCTTCGGCATGAACGTGCAGTTTCGACATGACAGTGCGCAACTCGAACCGCATTTTGTGCGCCAGTTGCAACAGTTCACGCGCAGCTTTGCCGGTATCGATGTGCTGCATGTGCACTTGTCCGGGCATGCAGATCGCAACGGCAGTGAATCGTATAACGACACGTTGGCGAACCGGCGACTCGAGGCCGTTAGCGACGCCCTGCGCAAGGCCGGCTGGCCGGCACAACGCATCCACCGTTATGTGCACGGTGAACGTGCGCCGCTTGGCAAGGCACAGGACAAGGCCGGTTACGTGTTCGATCGCCGCGTCGTGATCCGCCTGGGCAAGGCAGGGGAGGGCGTATGAACAGCATTCATCCCGTCTCGGAGGAATTCCTGTATTGCGATCCGGAATGTGTGCACGACTGGATCAGCCCCTGCCAGAGTGAACAGCCGTGTTATGCCTGTTGCCTCCCGCAACAGCGCGGTGTCATTGCACGGCCGGTAAAACCGGCACGGCGCGTGTGCAGGGAGGTGCAGGATGAACAGTGAAACGCTCGAGGCAAGACACTTTGTGCAGCAGTGCATGGCAGTGTTCGCCACGCTCGTGGCCTGTATCGCGACCGGCCTGCTGGGCAGCCTTGTTATGTCGCTCGTCGTATTGCTGCTCTCGCAACCGGCTCATGCGAATACAGCTGACGAGCAGGGGCATTACCTGCGCAAACAGGAAGTACAACGCGGCAGCCTGTTACTGAAAACGGCGCAGCCCGGCATCTATCTGTCGGCACCGGCAGTGCGCACGCATGTCGAGATGCAGGTGCATGGCATGCTGGCACGGGTCAGGGTCGAACAGGTGTTTCACAACCCGTCTGATGCCTGGGTCGAAGGGGAGTACGTGTTCCCCCTGCCAGCCGGTGCCGCGGTCGATGAGCTGACCATGCATATTGGTGACCGTGTCATCAAGGGCGTGATCAAGCCACGCGAAGAAGCACGCAAGGTGTACGAGCAGGCAAAGCGCACGGGTCGCAAGGCCAGTCTCGTGACCCAGCAGCGGCCGAACATGTTCAGCAACAACGTTGCCAACATCGGCCCCGGTGAACAGGTGCGTATCGAGATTGCCTACCAGCAACAGGTCGATTACCGCGATCACGTCTTCAGCCTGCGTTACCCGCTGGTCATCGGGCCGCGTTATACGCCACTGGCCACGGCGGCAAGCGTGCGGTCACCAGCCGTGCCGCAGACGGTGGTGCGTCATCCCGCCACGGGCAAGATCAACCCGGTCAGCATACATATCAGGCTTGAGCCGGGCGTGGCCCTGCAACAGATCGAAAGTCCGTACCACGCTATCACGCAGCAACGTTATGGCGCAGCCTATGACATCAACCTGGCCGCGGAGACGATACCGGCCGATCGTGATTTTGAACTGCGCTGGACACCACAGCCTACCCAGGCACCACAGGCGGCCTTGTTTGTCGAACGCCTGGGCCAGCACGATCATGGCCTGCT
The DNA here is from genome assembly GCA_050122215.1 of Granulosicoccaceae bacterium. Lineage (GTDB taxonomy): Bacteria > Pseudomonadota > Gammaproteobacteria > AKS1 > AKS1 > JASFJH01. The sequence goes on from JASFJH010000029.1 coordinate 5,187, forward strand.
CATGATCATGCCGCCGGTTGCCGAGGCCGATGCCATTGAAACGGCGAGCCGTGAGGTCATCTATGTCATCGATACCTCGGGTTCGATGGGTGGCGCCTCGATTCGCCAGGCGCGCGCCGCGTTGTTGTACGGGCTGCAACAATTACAACCGGGCGATAGCTTCAACATTATCGAGTTCAATTCACGCATGCAGCGGCTGTACCCCGTGGCCGTACCGGCAACGGCTGCAAACCTGCACACCGCGCGCAGCTATGTCGAAGGACTGCAGGCGCGTGGCGGTACGGAGATGCGTGCGGCCCTGCTGGCCGCGCTGGAAAACAATGCCAGCCGGCATGAACGGTTGCGGCAGGTGATCTTTATCACCGATGGCAGTGTCAGTAATGAAGAGGAACTGTTCCGTATTATCCATGAGCGTCTCGGCAACAGCCGCCTGTTTACCGTCGGCATCGGCTCGGCGCCGAATAGCTACTTTATGCGCCGCGCCGCGCAGTTTGGCCGTGGCAGCTATACCCATATCGGCAAGCCCGCCGAGGTCGAAGCACGCATGAACACGCTGTTTGGCAAGTTGTCACGGGCGGTGCTCGGTGACGTGCAACTGAACTGGTCCGGCCGGGGGATACCGGAACAATGGCCACAACGCATGCCGGACCTGTACGACGGCGAACCGCTGCTCGTGGCGGTGCGCATGGCGCGCCTGCAGGGCACGATCTCCGTAACCGGCCAGCGCAATGGCGTTGCCTGGTCGCAGACCATCCCGGTGCACAACGCGATCGCCACACAGGGTGTGGCGCGCCACTGGGCGCGGCAGAAGATCGCCTCGCTTATGGACAGCCTGCAAACCGGCGCATCACCCGGGCAGGTCAAACAGGACGTGACGCAATTGGCCCTGCAGCATCACCTGGTCAGTCAGTACACGAGTCTCGTCGCCGTGGACGTGACACCGAGCCGGCCGGATACGGAACCCCTCGTGCACAAAAGCGTGCCGCTCAACCTGCCTGCCGGCTGGCAATATGAAAAGGTGTTCGGCAACCTCGCGCAAACCGCCACGCCGGCAGCGGAACTGTTACGACTGGCATGGTGGTTGATCCTGCCCGCGTTATTCGGTCTGTGGTATGTGGCCTGGCCGCGCAGGCGGGCGCACCGCCCATGTTAAGCCGTCGCCTGGTGCTGGCCGTGTCTGCCACGTTGTTAGTGGCAGGCATGGCTCTTGTGCTGCAGGCGGGCTGGATCCATGCCAAGGCTGTCCTCGCGCAGCACCTGCTGCAGCACTCCTGGCAGCAGGTGTTGTTGCATAACAGAAATGTGCCGGCCTGGCCGTGGGCCGATATCCAGCCGGTGGCGCAGTTGCACGTGCCGGTGCAGGCCGCCAGTCAGCTCGTGCTCGACAGTGACAGCGGTGCGGCGCTCGCGTTCGCGCCGGGCGTGCATAATGGTTCGGCCATGCCCGGCCATGCCGGGATCAGTCTTGTCGCGGCCCACCGCGATACGCACTTTGCCTATTTAAAAGAACTTGCTGCCGGCGACGAGGTGTTCGTGACGCGTCGCGACAAGCGCAGTGTGCGCTATCGCGTCACGGACAGGCGCGTGGTCGATACGCGGCAGGGTGGTCTGGCGGTGCGGGCCGGGCAGGCAAGCCTGTTGCTGGTCACGTGTTACCCGTTCGATGCCGTGGCCGCGGCAACCCCTTACCGCTACGTGGTCACGACTGAGGCCGTGACCACGACGGGCTTATCGCTGCAGTGACACGACGACGGCCCGGCATTGTGTTTGGCCAGTCTGCCAGGTGCTGGCTTGCGGCAGGAACATGATGCTCTCCTTGTTGTCTTCTGTAGTCACTGGAAAGCAGTATCCATCGCCAGGCGTATGACCACAGTCCGGGATCGCACCTCTGCGGTGTGAATTTGTCACACTTATAACGTATTGAAAGAAATGCTAAAATCACGGCCCATGCAAGTCATCAGCCGCTCCAGGGGCGAGATCCCGTATGCCTAAAAGACGCCAGCGACGTACCCGGCGCAAGAAAACCTCCCGCAAGTCACCTTCCCGCAAGCGTTTCAGCCTGTTGCGCTGGCGCTGGCGCTGGCTGGCCAAATTGTCGCTGCTGGCTATCGTTGTGCTCGGCGTGTACATGGTGTACCTCGATGTCGAGATCCGCGCGCAGTTCGAGGGCAAACGCTGGGCTGTGCCGGCGCGCGTCTACGCGCGGCCGCTCGAATTGTACGCCGGGCAGGCGATCACACTCCCCGAGCTGAAACGCGAACTCGAGGCACTTGGTTACGCGCGTACGGCCCACCCGAGTCAGCCGGGCAGTTATGCCATCGGCCAGCAAACTGCGGTGCTTGTGTCGCGCGGTTTCCGGTTCTGGGATGGCGATGAAGCCTCGCGCCGGGTGCGGCTGGATTTCGATGCAGCCGGCATTCGTGCCGTGGAAAGCCTCGATAACCGCGCCGATGTCGGGTTGCTACGCCTCGACCCGCTGCGCATCGGCAGTATTTATCCGAAACACAATGAAGACCGCGTCCTCGTGCAGCTTGCCGAGGTGCCCGGGGCGCTCGTGAAGGCCTTGCTCGCGATCGAGGATCGCGAGTTCTACCAGCATCATGGCGTGGCACCGAAAGCAATTGCCCGCGCCATGTGGCAGAACCTGCGTGCCGGGCATACCGTGCAGGGCGGCAGTACGCTGACGCAGCAACTCGTGAAGAATTTCTTTCTTACCTCGGAGCGTTCCCTGTGGCGCAAGGCCAACGAGGCACTCATGGCGCTGTTGCTGGAACTGCATTATGACAAGCCGGAAATTCTCGAGGCCTACCTGAACGAGATTTACCTCGGCCAGGCCGGGCGGCGCGCCGTGCATGGCATTGGCCTGGCCAGCCGGTTTTATTTCAATCGTGATGTGAGTGAACTGAGCTTGCCGCAAGCGGCCACGCTGGTCGCCTTGATCAAGGGGCCGTCCTATTACGATCCGCGCCGTCACCCGCAACGCGCGCTGAAGCGTCGTAACCTCGTGCTCGATGTCATGTTTGAACAGGGCGCGATCAGCAAACGCGAACTGCAACAGGCAAAACGCGCGTCGCTCGGCGTTGCGCCGCGGCCGCAGGTCGCCGATGGCCGCTACCCGGCATTTATGGATCTCGTGCGCCGGCAGTTGCGCCGTGACTACCGCGCCGAGGATCTCTCCTCGGAAGGCCTGCAGATCTTCACGACCTTCGATCCGAATGTGCAGCGGCAGAGCGAACGCGCGCTGCGCGCGCGCCTGCAACAACTCGAACGGCATCGTGGCCTGCAAAAAGGTGTGCTGGAGAGTGCTGCGGTCGTGACGAGTGTCGAGGGCGCGGAAGTGCTCGCCGTGGTCGGTGGCCGCAAGCCGAAGTTCGCCGGTTTTAACCGCGCGCTCGATGCCGTGCGCCCGGTCGGTTCGCTGATCAAACCGGCAGTTTACCTGACGGCCTTGCAGCGTCAGCAAACTTACAACCTGGCAACATTGCTCGATGATTCGCCGCTGGTCATGCAGGTCGATGACAACAAGGAGTGGCGGCCGCAGAACTACGACAAGTCATTCCACGGCGAGGTGTTGCTGCATGATGCGCTCGTGCACTCCTATAACATCCCGACCATCCGGCTGGCGCAGCAGGTCGGGATCAGTGCCGTCAGGGACAGCCTGGAGAAACTCGGTTTGCAGCGGCCGGTGCATAGTTATGCCTCGCTGGCGCTCGGGACAGTTGCCTACAGCCCGCTTGAGGTGACGCAGATGTACCAGGTGTATGCGGCCGGTGGTTTCCGCAGTCCGCTGCGCGCGATCCGCGATGTGCTCGATGCGCATGGCGAGCCGTTGCAGCGCTACCCGTTGACCGTCGAGCAGGCCTTTGACCCGCACAGTGTCTACCTGCTGAACAATGCCCTGCAGCACGTGACGCAATACGGCACGGCGCAGCGCCTGCAAAGCCTGTTACCGCAAGGTTTCACCGTCGCCGGCAAAACGGGCACGACCGATGACCTGCGTGATAGCTGGTTTGCCGGCTTTACCGGCAACCGCGTCGCCGTGGTCTGGGTCGGGGCCGACGACAATGCGCCGACCGGCCTGACCGGAGCGAGCGGGGCGATGCTGGTCTGGCGTGATATCATCAACGGCATTCCGGCCACGCCGTTTACCCCGATGCCTCCGGACAATGTTGAAAGCGTCTGGATCGATCGCCAGAGCGGGCAACGTGGCAGTGATAGTTGCGAGGATGCGGTACGCCTGCCGTTTATCCAGGGCACGGCGCCCGAGCAGTATGCGCCCTGTGGCGGTGGCCTGCTGCAGCGTACCTTTGACTGGTTGAGTGGAGAGTGATGCGTTTACCACAGTGGATGCGTTTTACAACTGCGGCTGCGTTATGTGGCCTGCTTGCCGCGTGTGCGGCACCGCGTGAAGGTGCACCGGTGTACGATCAAACCGGGCCAGTTCCACCATCTGAGGTCATCCCGCAACCTGAAGTCACCCCGCAAGCCGAGGCCATTCCGCAAGCCGCTGACCCCGGCAGCCGGGTGGTGCTGGCCAGGCCCACGCCGGTACGGCCGATTGCCGTGGCGCAACTGCTGGATACGGCGTCCCGGCAACAGCGGGCCGGGCAACACACGGCAGCCGCGTCCACGCTCGAACGCGCCCTGCGCATCGCGCCGAAGGATGCGCAGTTGTGGCACGAGCTGGCGAGTGTGCGTCTTGCCCAGGGGCGCTGGCTGCTCGCCGAACAAATGGCTGCCAAGTCGAACAATCTTGCCGGCAACGATCGGCAACTGATCGCGGACAACTGGCAGCTGATCGCGAATGCCCGGCAAAGTCGCGGCGATACCGCCGGCGCCCTGCGCGCCCGCGAACAGGCACGGCAAGCGTCTGAATAGACAAGCAGGTTCGACCCGAAACGGGTAGAATACACGCTGTTTTTCAAGCGACGCATATCATTCCATGTTGACGAGTGCCGAGTGTCTTGGCGAGCAGGGACTGCTGGCCGAACACATTGCCAATTTTGCCCCCCGTGCCGAACAACAAGGCATGGCGCAGGCTGTCGAACAGGCCATCGTCGACAACCAGGTACTCGTCTGCGAGGCCGGTACCGGCACCGGCAAGACCTTTGCCTATCTCGTGCCGGCGCTGCTGTCCGGCAAGAAAGTCATCATCTCCACGGGCACGAAGACCCTGCAGGACCAGTTATTTCACCGTGACCTGCCGACGGTGCGGCGCGCGCTCGGCGTGCCGGTACAGGTCAGCCAGCTGAAAGGCCGCGCCAATTACCTGTGCCTGCATCGGCTCGAGCTCGCCGCCGAACAGGGGCGATTCCGTTCGAAACAAATGCTGTCAGACTGGCGCAAGGTGCAGTCGTGGAGCAAGCAGACCACGGCCGGCGATATCGCCGAGCTGGCCGAGCTCGCCGAGGATGCGCCGATCTGGCCGCATGTCACCTCGACCGTCGATAACTGTCTCGGCCAGGACTGCGGGCAGTTCAATGACTGTTACCTGGTCAAGGCACGCCGCCGTGCCCAGGAAGCCGAGATCGTCGTCATCAACCATCACCTGTTACTCGCCGACCTCGCGCTCAAGGAAGAAGGCTTTGGCGAGTTGTTGCCGGGTGCGAACGCGTTCGTCATCGACGAGGCGCACCAGTTGCCGGAAACCGCCGGGCAGTTTTTCGGCATCACCGTGAGCAGCCGGCAGTTGCTCGAACTAGCGCGCGATATCCGCACCGAACAACTGCGCGACGCCAGGGACATGAAGGCACTGGCGCAACAGGCCGATGAGCTGGAAAAGGTCGCGTATGACCTGCGCCTGGTCGCGGGTGAGCACAAAGGACGGCAACGCTGGCAGGCCTTCATGGCGAACAAGCAGGTCGTGAGACATCTCGACGAACTCATGGCCTGCCTGCAAACCCTCGCCGACAGTCTCGAACCGGCGGCGGAACGTGGCCGCGGACTCGAGAACTGCCTGCGGCGCGTGAGCAGTAATCTCGAAAGGCTCGCGTTGTTGCGCGAGCAGAACGACGCGGCGCATGTACGCTGGTGCGAGATCTATACACGTGGCCTGGCGTTGCACGCGACCCCGCTCGATGTGGCCGGCATCTTCCGCAGCCATATCGAGGCGCGTCCTGCCAGCTGGATCTTTACCTCGGCGACGCTCGCGGTCGGTGACAGTTTCGATTATTTCATCAAGCGCATGGGGATCCCGGAGGCGCACACGGCGCAATGGTCGAGCCCGTTCGATTACGCACAACAGGCACGCCTGTATATGCCGAAGGCCATGCCCGAACCGAACACGCAAGGCTACGTGCCGGCCGTGGTCGAGGCGGCGCTGCCCGTGATCAAGGCCAGCCGTGGCCACGCCTTCGTGTTGTTCACGAGCTACCGCGCACTGAACATCGCGCACGAGCTGTTTGCCGACAAGCTGGACTACCCGTTGTTCGTGCAGGGCAGCGCGCCGCGCAGTGAATTGCTGCGCCGCTTCCGCGAAACGCCGAACGCCGTGCTGCTCGGCACGGGCAGTTTCTGGGAAGGTGTCGATGTGCGCGGCGAGGCGCTGTCGTGCGTGATCATCGACAAGCTGCCGTTCGCCATGCCGGATGACCCGGTTTTGCAGGCGCGACTGGATGCGCTGCGTGAAAGCGGCGGCAATCCGTTCATGGATTACCAGTTGCCGACTGCCGTGATTGCCCTGAAGCAGGGCGCGGGCCGCCTGATCCGCGACGGTGATGACTACGGCGTGCTCATGCTGTGTGACCCGCGCCTCTACAGCAAACCGTACGGGCGGATCTTCCGCAACAGCCTGCCGCCGATGCAGGTCACGCGCGAACTCGCCGATGTGCAGCAGTTCTTTGCCGACATCGCTGCCAACGCCTCGGCGGCGCAATCGGCAGGCGGCCAGGCATGAAACTGCTGTGCATCGAAACCGCCACCGAGGCGTGTTCGGCCGCGCTGTATATCGACGGCGAGGTAAAGCACACCAGCCAACTCGCACCGCGCCGACATGCCGAGCTGATCCTGGGCATGTGCGGGCAGTTACTCGACGAGGCCGGGCTGGCCACGACCGAGCTCGACGGCATCGGCTTTGGCCGCGGCCCGGGCGCCTTTACCGGCGTGCGCATCGCCACGGGAGTGGCGCAGGGCCTGGCCTGGGCATCTGACCTGCCGGTCGTGCCGGTATCGTCGCTCGCAGCCCTCGCGCAGGGCGCGTACCGCCAACAC
>JASFJH010000030.1:0-12088 GCA_050122215.1 Granulosicoccaceae bacterium
ACGGATTTCCGCCTCTTCAATATCAACCCGGTTGAAAATGAGCAGGGCAAGATCGAGCAGAAAAACTATGGTCCGAGTTTCAGCTTCAAGCTGCGCGATGACACCGGTCAGGCCAATGAGTTCATCAACTACATGTCGCCGATCGAACTCGAGGGGCGTCTGTTCCTTATGTCGGGCGTGCGTGGTTCACCGTCTGAAGAATTCCGTTACCTGCATATCCCTGCCGACGAACAAGGTTCGCCGCAGCGCTTTATGCGTATTCGTGCGCGCCTGCTCGACGACGCGTTCGTACGCAAGATGGCGAAACAAACGGTTGATAGCCTGTTGCTGTCGATGCCTGCCACGCAAAAGGCTGTGCGTGCCGACCTTGTGGAAACCGTGGTCAGAACGACATACCTGTTTACCGACGGCGGTAACGCGGCGCTGGTCGAGCATATCGAGAAGAATATTCCCGAGGACAAGCGCCAGGTCGCCGGCAGCGCCTACTTTAATATGCTGCGCGCCATGCTCAGCAATGTGTACCTCGAAGTGCTCGAGGAAGAAGGCCATGAGCTGGCGGGCGGCGTGAACGACAGGCAGTCACAGTTCTTCGAGGACAGCTGGAATGCGCTGTCGCGGATTTATGAATACGATTCGCCGTTTTACCTGCAACTGGAAAATTTTGAGCATATCCAGGCATCAGGTCTGCAGATCACCCGCTCACCGGGCAAGAACACGGTTTATCTCGGCTGCGTGATGCTGATCCTTGGCGTGTTCATGATGTTTTATATCCCACAACGGCGCTACTGGGCATGGTTGCGCCAAACTGAGGCAGGTACGGAAATCGTGTTCGCCGGAATGGGTAACCGCCATGAACGTGACCTGGCGATCGAGTTCGAGGCCATGCAGCAAGAACTGGCGAGGCGCCTGGGTAAAAAGGCGGACTAGCCAGATATTTATTCTTTTATATAATGGGCATTGAAAACAGGGGAACCGGTTATGTCTGCAAGCAGGGAAACATTACAGGGCAGCTTTGAGCGCGAACCGCTATGGCGCACACTCGGTGTGTACGATATTGTTTTTGCGTTACTGGTCGCAGTGGGCGCATTTTACGCCTGGCAGCACTACGCCTCGCTCATGGATGCCTACGAAGAAGGTATCCTGTTCGGTACCGGCGTTGCTATGATCGCGCTGGGCTGGTACTGGAAACCGAGCCGCACCCTGATGCTGGCGGTGGCGGCACTGAGCATGGTTGCGGTGATGTTGTATGAGCCGGCCATGAATGCACTTCAGGCAGAGGGGCTGTACGGGCGTGATGCGATCGCGGCGCTATCGAGTCTCGAGGATCCGCAGCACAGTAAATTCCTGTTCAAATATTTTCTCTCCAGTAGCTCGGCAATCATGTGGATGAGTGCCCTGTATGTCCTGGCAACCGTGACCTATTTTCTGTCCCTGTTTATGAAAACGGCGTTCACTGGCAGGGTGGCAAGCGCGATAACCTGGTCGGCAACGGCGATGGGCCTGGTCGGCCTCATGGTACGCTGGCGTGAGTCGTACCTGATCAGTGCGGATGTCGGCCATATCCCGGTCAGCAACCTGTACGAAGTGTTTATCCTGTTCGCGATTATCACGGCGCTGATTTACCTGTTTTATGAAAAGCGTTACCAGACCCGGGCACTGGGTGGTTTCGTGTTGCTCGTCATCAGTGCCGCGGTGGGTTTCCTGCTGTGGTATACGTTTGACCGCCAGGCGCATGAAATCCAGCCGCTGGTACCGGCCCTGCAGAGCTACTGGATGAAAATCCACGTGCCGGCAAACTTCATTGGCTACGGCTGTTTTGCGCTCGCCGCGATGGTCGGCGTCGTCTACCTGATCCGGGTGCGTGCCCGCGAAGGAGGTGCGGTGGCACGGGTGTTGCCGGCAACGGAACTGCTCGACGATGTCATGTACAAGTCGATTGCGCTCGGGTTTGCCTTTTTCACGATCGCGACGGTGCTCGGCGCGATGTGGGCAGCCGAGGCCTGGGGCGGCTACTGGTCATGGGACCCGAAAGAGACCTGGGCGCTGATCGTCTGGTTGAACTACGCGGCGTGGTTGCACCTGCGCCTGATGAAAGGCTGGCGCGGTACGGCCATGGCCTGGTGGGCGATCATCGGCCTGTTCGTCACGTTGTTTGCCTTCCTCGGCGTGAACATGTTCCTGTCCGGCCTGCATTCGTACGGTGAACTGTAACGCCAGGTGAACTCCTGGCGCGGACAGGCGTCTATATAGAACAAGAAAATAGCGGAGCTGGAAATGAAAAAACTGAGCCACATCCTGAACGCGGGGCTGGTCTGTCTGTTAGTGCTGCTGAGCGCACCGGTACAGGCCTATGACGAGGGTATTGATTACCAGGCGATCGAGCCGGCCCTGCCAACGGCCAACCCGGACAAGGTCGAGGTGCTGGAACTGTTCTGGTACGGCTGCCCGCACTGCTACAAGTTTGAGCCCTACCTGAACAAATGGCTGGAGAACAAGCCGGCGCATGTCGAATTTGTGCGCATGCCGGCGATTTTCCGTGAAAGCTGGATGCCGCATGCGCGAGCCTATTTCACTGCGGAACAGCTCAAGGTCACGGACAAGATCCACAGCGACTTTTTTCATGCCTACCACAAGAAAAAACGCCCCCTGATGACCCGGACCGACGTGCAGGCATTTTTTGCCGAGCACGGCGTCAGCAAGAAGGATTTCGAGGATGCCTGGTTTTCGTTCCCGGTCCAGTCAAAACTCAAACGTGCCATTAACATGACCCAGCGTTACCAGGTCAAGGGTACACCGAGCATGGTCGTCAACGGCAAGTACTGGACCAGTGCCGCGCTGGCCAGCAGCAGCAACCCGACCGTGCCCGGCAATGAAAGTATGCTCAAGGTTGTCGATGAACTCGTGGCGCGTGAGTATGCCAACATGCAGAAACCCAAATAGGCAAAACAGCAGCCTGGAATCGCTGCAGTGACCGGCAAGCTGATCTAGAATGGGCTATTGATCACTTCAAGCAGGAACTTCGTCCATCATGAAAGCTGCCGAACTGTTTGTCCGTTGCCTGGAGAACGAGGGCGTCGAGTACGTGTTTGGCATACCCGGCGAGGAAAACCTCGACTTCATGGATGCGCTGCTGGACAGCTCCATCAAGTTTGTCACCACGCGCCATGAGCAGGGCGCGGCCTTCATGGCGGATGTCTATGGCCGCCTGACCGGCCGGGCCGGTGTGTGCGCGGCAACACTCGGCCCGGGTGCGACCAACCTCGTGACTGGTGTGGCCGATGCCAACATGGACCATGCGCCACTTGTCGCGATAGCCGGCCAGGCCGGTACCAACCGTCTGCACAAGGAATCGCACCAGGTGCTGGATCTTGTCAACATGTTCCAGCCCATCACAAAGTACAGTTCGCGGCTGCTGACCCCGAATATTATTCCCGAAGTCGTACGCAAGGCCTTCAAGGTCTCGCAGACCGAGAAGACCGGCGCCTGTTTTATCGAGTTTCCGGAAAACATCGCGAAGTACGATGTTGATGAAAAACCGTTGCGCATCAAGCAGCCTCACCCGCCCGAGCCGGCCCAGGAGCGTGTGGCCTATGCGGCACAGCTAATCTCGCAGGCAAAAAGCCCGATGATCCTCGCCGGCAACGGCGTGGTCCGCGCCGGGGCCTGGCAGGCGCTGGCCGACTTTGCCCGGCACCTGAATATTCCCGTTGCCAACACCTTTATGGCGAAAGGCGTGATCCCGTTTGGCCATCCGATGGCGCTTGGCAGTGCTGGTCTGCAGTCCCAGGATTATGTGAACATCGGCTTTGACCGGGCCGATGTGATTATTTGTGTCGGCTACGACCTGGTCGAGTATCACCCCTATTTGTGGCACCCGACCCGGGATCGGACGATTATTCATATCGACATGTCGTCGGCCGAGGTCGATGAGGCCTACCAGGTCGAGTGCGGCGTGATCGGCGATCTCAAGCATTCGCTCACGCGGATTGCCGAACTGGCCACGCCGCACAAGGGTGAGCTGGTGCGCTCACTGCGCAAGGCGCTCAGTGAAGAAATGCAGGCACACGCCAATGATGATGCCTGCCCGATCAAGCCACAAAAGCTGATCTGGGATCTGCGTACCGCGCTCGACCTCGAAGACGTCGTGATCTGCGATGTCGGCGCACACAAGATGTGGATGGCGCGCATGTTCCGCTGCGAGTACCCGAACACGTGCATCATCTCGAATGGATTTGCCAGCATGGGCATTGCCGTGCCCGGCGCGATAGCGGCAAAGCTCGTGCATCCTGATAGGGCGGTGGTTGCCGTTACCGGTGATGCCGGCTTCATGATGAATTCACAGGAGATCGAAACAGCGATGCGGATGAATGTAGCAGTCGTGATCCTGATCTGGAACGATGGTGGTTACGGCCTGATCGAATGGAAACAAATGCAGCAGTTCGGTCGCACTTCACATGTATCGTTCGGCAACCCGGATTTCGTCAGGTATGCCGAATCCTTCGGTGCCAAAGGATATCGCATCGATGCTGCCGAACAGTTGTTGCCGACCATCAAAAAGGCGATTGCCGATAATACCGTGAGCATCATTGATTGCCCGGTTGATTACAGCGAAAACCTGAAGTTGACGCAGAAACTAGGTGAAATGCTGTCATCATTTTAAAGGAAAAGGCATGCATATCCACACGCCACAGGCACTGAAGACGGAACATACTATCCGGGTGCTGAGTTATAACATTCAGGTTGCGATTGGCACCTCGCGCGCGCATCACTACGTGACCCGTAGCTGGCGGCATGTATTGCCGCATTCACAACTGTATGCAAACCTCAATCGTATCGCACATGTACTGGCGGAGTTCGATATCGTCGCCTTGCAGGAAGTCGATGCCGGCAGCCTGCGCAGCGCCTTTACCAACCAGACCGAGTACCTCGCGCATCACGCCCGTTTCGCGCACTGGCATTGCCAGGTCAACCGGAACCTGGCGCGCATTGCCCGGCACAGCAACAGCCTGCTCAGCCGTTACAAGCCGCATCGCTTCGTTGAGCAAAAACTGACCGGCATGATCCCGGGGCGCGGCGTGTTACTGGCGGAATACGGCGAGGGCCGTCATCAGCTGGCAGTGCTGGTCCTGCACCTGGCATTGAGTCAGCGCGCGCGTCTTGCGCAGCTGGCCGAGGTCAGTGAACTGGTGAATAGCTATCCACATGCCATCCTCATGGGCGATTTCAATTGTGAACCCGACAGCAAGGAAATGCAGTTTCTGATCCGGCACACTGATCTGTCTATCCCGGAAGACGAAGGCCATACCTTCCCGAGCTGGCAACCGAGAAAAAGACTGGATCACATCCTGATCACGGACAAGCTTGAAGTCAGGACGATCGAGGTGCTGGAACACATGTTTTCCGATCATCTGCCCGTTGCCATGGAGATACGCTTGCCGGAAAAACTGCAACTGACACACTGATGACAACATGAGTAGACCCGCCGATTATAAAAATAATAACGTTTTAATGCTGTGGCGAGACAAGTTGCTACTGGTCATCAAGGGCTTCTGCATGGGCATGGCAGATCTCGTGCCCGGTGTCAGTGGTGGCACGATGGCGTTTATCCTCGGTATTTACGAGCGCCTGATCCGTGCTATCAGCTCGTTTGACAGGCCATGGCTGTTTGCCTTGTTCAGGGGCGATATTGTCACTGCCAGCCGTCGTCCCCACTGGGGATTCCTGGTACCACTCGTTACCGGAATCTTCGCCGCGCTGCTGTTTTTTACCCGGATCATCTCCATCCCGGATTTGCTGATCACGCACCAGCAACAGGTATATGGCCTGTTTTTCGGCCTGATCCTGGCTTCGATCGTGGTGCTGTTCGGTGAAGTCGGGCGCATGCGCTGGCTGGATGGTGTCATGCTCGGAGTGGGTACGGCCAGCGGCATGTTGCTGGTCACGATGATCCCGTTTCATACCCCCGAGACCGCATGGTTCGTGTTCGTCAGCGGGGCGATCGCGATTTGCGCCATGATCCTGCCCGGCGTGTCGGGCTCATTCCTGCTCCTGCTCATGAAAAAATATGCCTATGTGATGAGCGCCATAGGCAGGTTGGATCTGTCCGTGCTGATACCGTTTGCACTGGGCTGCCTGTGCGGTTTGATCATGTTTTCCAGGTTGTTGAACTGGCTGCTCGGTCACTTCTATCGCCAGACATTATTCCTGATAAAGGGCGTGCTGCTGGCATCACTGTGGGCACTATGGCCAGTACAACAACGCAGTTACACCGTGATCAACGGTGTGGAACATGTCACCGGCATTACGCCTGTATGGCCACAGCATGTCAGTGCAACACTGGTTGAAAGCAGTGCCCTCATGTTGTTGGGCTTTGTCGTCGTGATCACCCTCAACCGCTATACCCGCCTGCGCAAGTAAGCAAAACCAACCGGCCCGGGCTTGTTATCAAAATGACACGTTATTTACGGGTATGCCAGTAAAGGGCGTGGTGTGTCCCGGCAGAAGGATGTCGATCACTTAAAAGCAGAAATAGCCGGGTGCCAGGGCTACTTCATTGTGGGGTTGATTGATATGGTCGTTGTTGCAGCGAGTAAAGCAAAACATACAAGCAGTAGCATTAATGCATACCAGTATCTTTTTGCGTACATCTTGCCTTTTACGGACAATGAGGAATAAGGTGGAAAACTGAAAATAACACCAAAAACATTTTCTTTAATACCCTTTATTTTTTCATAATCCACCCGGGCCAGCAGGCGATAGTAAACAATTACATAAACATCGATAACTATGATGATACCAAGAAGTGCGCGCATAAAAGAACAACCTGTTATTTTTAGTTTTTATTAATGCATGCCAGCTGATGTGTCAGAGTTTGTAATATTACTAATCATACTTTCAAGCGCTGCAGTGCTTTCTATGCATATGTGATGTTGCTCCATTTTTATCACGCCTTTACGTTTCAGTTCGCCCAGTACCGTTGTGACAGTTTGTCTGCTGGACCCGATCATATCTGCGATTTCCTGATGGGTTAGCGGAAACTCAAATCGCATACCGGTGCTCTGATTATTAGAGAGACGTGCGCCAAGTCTGAGGATAAGCTTGATAATTCTTGAAGCTACATCGTCAGCCGCAAGGGTCATCCACATATGACCAAGTACCCGCATACGACATGACAACAGGTCGATGATTTGCATGGCGGCCTGAGGGTGCTCGAGCAGGAATCTATTAAAGTCTTCTCTCCTGAAGCTATATACAACCGCATCACTGCAAACCTGTGCAAAGACCTCACGTTGGCCTGCACGTGGCAACTCGGCCAGGCCGAAGATTTCACCCGAAAGGCAAAACCATAAAATCATTTCCTTACCCGTGCTGGACAACTGACTTATCTTGGCGCGTCCACTGGCGAGAATATAAACATTATCCCCGGGATCGCCTTTCTGAAAAACGTAGTTACCTTTTTTATATTCCGAAACAGTCCCGACTTCGAGCAATGCTTTTCTATCTTGTATGGATAGATTTGCAAGAAAGTCGGATGGTGGTATGAACCAGTCGTTCTTCATAAGCATTCCAAAATATACTGTTATTATTATAACCACGTATTATTTGGTCGAATTGTCAGCTAGCAGACATCATTGTGTCTGGATGACATGTTTTTATACAGTTCGTTGATGCCTACCATAACACGATTTATTTAATAATTGCGTGGCGTCAGTTTAATTCGAAGAAATGTACAACATAACAACAAGATATTGTGGAGGAAGTATGGAGAATACGTCCGCAAGTAACTCCGGTTCCCTGATTGATCACTTCGTCAATAATATTCGTGAGAGTGGTAAAAATCCCACCAGGGTACTGCTAGGATTTTTCGGCGCATGGATTATGTTTGTATTGATCTTGTGGGTATTTCCGCGGCCCGAAGGTCTGTCTGAAAATGGTATGGCAGTACTCGCAATCGTGGTATGGGCAAGCATCATGTGGGTGTCTGAAGCACTGCCGGTAGGTATTACCGGCATATCGGTGCCGACACTATTGATACTGACCGAAGGCATCCCCTGGATAGAAAAAAAGGGCAATTTAGTACCGCCCATGGGTACGGTATTTGGAGGATTCACCAAACATGTAGTCTGGTTATGCCTGTTTGCATTCCTGGTCGGGGCAATCATGCAGCTACTGAATCTGGATCGCCGAATCGCCCTGGGAATCCTGGACAAGATCAAGGCATCCAACGTAGGCCGTGTCATCTGGGGTATGTTCTTTGTCAATATCATCCTGGCATTCCTGATTCCGGCAGCTAATGCACGCGCAGCAACCCTGTTACCCGTGGTCAAGGGAATAACCAATCTTCTGGGAGATAGTGAAGAAGAACAGGAAGCGAAAAAGGCCATCATTATTCAGTCGCTGGTATACGGCACCATGATATGTGGTGTGTTTATTCTAACGGCACATTTACCCAACCTGATTATGCTAGGCATTTTCGAGCAGGGTGGTTTTCAGGGTCTGGGTTATCTCGAATGGGCATTATTGCAATTCCCGTACCTGGGTATGTTTGTGTTGACGCAATGGTGGGTGCGGTATCACTTCAAAACAGGCGGCATCAAGATCGCCGGCGGGCATTCGGAAATCCATAGACAACACATGACACTGGGCAAGATGTCGCGTGGCGAATGGACGCTGATTATTCTCTTCACGATTATCGCGTTGCTATTCATGATGGGTAAGGGAAGCCCTGTCTTTGAATTACATAAATTCAAGCTTGGCATAATTGGGCTGATCGGTATTCTCATGTTGTTCACACCTGGACTGTTTCCTTTCAAGTGGAAGGAAATTCAGGATAGAACCATCTGGGGAACGTTCCTGCTACTCGGTGGTGCGATCACCATGACTGCCGCGATGAGTAAATCCGGACTGGCACAATGGCTGGCAGATGGGATACACGGAATGGTTGTTGGTCATCCGTGGTATATGGTTCTGCTGATCATGATGGTTGGTACTCACATCATTCGTATTGGTATGTTGTCCAACGTGGCTGCAATCGCAATGCTGGCGCCAATCGTGTTTGCCATGGCACCGGCTATTAATTTGCATCCAGTTGCATTTACGTTACTGGTCTGTGACACAGATACCTTTGCATATCTATTGCCAACACAGATTACGGCTGCGGTCATTGCCTATGGTTCCGAGACCTTTAGCGTGACCGATTATGCGAAGGCGGGCTGGGCATGCATCCTGATCGCCATCGCCTATGGCATAGCCGTCATGGCGCCGTGGTATGCCTTTTTGGGTATACCGGTATGGAATGCCGGTGCTGCATGGCCATTTGGAGGTTAACCAGTAAACGTTTGTAGAACATCACCCTTGCCTGTGATTAGGCAAGGGCGTTTTTACCATATGTAACAATTAGTAATGGAGTAGAAGCGTGAAAAAGCTTTCAGATAGCGAACTTAAAAAGAAACTGGGCGAATATACAGCGCCAAAAGGACTGTATAGCAAAACCAAGGATATGGAGTTTCTGGGACATGTAACCTGTCATATAGATGAACTGGAAGCAGGTAGCTGGCAGGAACTTGTTCTTGATTATGAAGTAGGCGCCTCAGGTATTGCCGACGGCGCATGGATAAAGGCAACGTTTAAATTTTATTCTGACTGGGCACTATTTCAGACAACCGATCCATCCGGTGCAAATTATGTCTCTGCTGAATACCAGGCAGGTCCCCTGGCTGAGGGGCAATCACCCGCGACAGTACAATCCCTGAAAGTACGTTTTGACCAGAAAGGTCATGAGCGTCCTTTCCAGAAAGCGGTGATCGTTGATACTGTCGATGGCTTTCTGAAACCCGGTGATCATATTATTATTCGTTTGGGAGACCGCCGTTTTGGTGGCCCGGGCACACGTATCCAGACCTTTGTGGAGCAGGGTTTTCGTTTCCGTTGTTATATCGATCCGCTGGGTACGTCGCGTTTCTGTGACATCCCGGGCGATATCGAGTTTGACATCGTGCCAGGCGCACCATCGAAAATGGTCATGACCGGTTCACGCCTGGTCAAGAAAGGTGAGACCGTATCGTTGCGTGTGCGCGCAGAAGACAACTGGGGAAATACATGCTGGGATCTGGGTAGTGAAGATGTCGAAGTAACTGCAACCCTGGCAGGCAAGGTCGTTTATGACAAGACTGTCAGCCTGAACGGGGAAGGCTGGGCGGCCACGAATATTACCGATCTGCCAACAGACAAGGCTGGCGAACTGGATATCAACGTAAGGCTGGTCAACCATCCGCGCGTGCCGGAAGGCAAGTTTTATATCACGGTTGATGACAGCCTGACCTATCCGCGCAGTTATTTTGGTGATCTGCACGTGCATTCGGACGATACAGTGGGTACCAATAATACGGTATATAACCTTACGTATGGCCGTGATATCGCTGGTCTGGATGTGCTGGGTTACACCGCCAACGACTTCCAGATCACGAAGGCGCGCTGGGAAGCGGCCGTTGATCTGATCAATGAATTAAATGTCGATGGTGAGTTTGTCTGTTACCCGGGCACGGAATGGTGTGGTAACTCCTGTGCAGGTGGTGACCATAACGTTGTATTCCTGAAAGATGAAACACCGCAGTTCCCGTTTGATAAAAATGGTAATGTCGCGCGTTCGTTTGAATGGAACGAGGACATGGAGGGCGATACTATCCAGCCAGGTGCCTGGCCACTGGAAGAACTATGGGCAACCTATATCCACGATCCCGAAGGCCACCTGCTGATGCCGCATGTCGGTGGCCGCCGCTGTAACATGGACTGGCACCACCCGGTACTTGAACGCCTGGTCGAGATAGAATCAGCATGGGGTCACTTCCCGTGGTTGTATGAGGACTGCATGCGCCGGGGATACAAACTGGGGGCCTCCGCCAATGGTGATGAACACCGTGGCCGTTGTGGTGGCGGTGTCCCGGGAACAGCGGTATTCGGTACGAAGGGTGGCGTGACCGGTATTATTGCTGACAAGCTGGATCGTAAAACCATAGGTGAGGCCGTACGCGCCCGACATACATGGGCGACCACGGGCGAACGCCTGGTTGGCCTGACCACTTGTGGCGATTATATGCAGGGTGATGAATTCGAACATACCGGTTCAGTCGATATCAATTACCGCTTCCTCGGCGATGAAGGCTGGGATGAAATCGCTGTCTATGATCATAGTGGTGTTATCTGGACGCGTAATCTCCAGTCGGAGGCAGGATATTCCGACAGGAAAATCCGTTTCCGCTGGGGTGGCGCACGTATCAAGGATCGCTATCGCTGGGCCGACTGGAAAGGCACGATTACCATCACCAATGGTGTCATCAACAGGTTTAACTCACACGGTTTCGAACATGACGAAGAAACCTGTGGTCGCCTGGGTCCAAACAAGATCCAGTTCCGATCAGATACCTATGGTGATGCCGATGCAATAGATATCGATGTAAGTAACCTGGAAGATTGCACTATCAGGGTCGAAGGTACTATCGATGGTTACGTGAAAGTTGGCAATCCACTGGAAGGCAACCCGTTTGTACATTGTCCGACATTTGAATGGGAAATCACAGGCAAGGAACTACTTGAGGGTGGAGCACTGCGCAAGGAGCTGGGAGGCACCGAGCTGTTCCTGGCACTGGAGCGCCTGAGTGACAAGCCTATGCCGCGTGAAGTGACTGGTAGCGTTACCATTGAGCCGGGAAACGGGCCACATGGTTTCCGTCCGGTATATTTTGCCGCGCGCCAGGTTGATGATGGCAAGGTATGGACTTCTGCCATGTTTATCAATTTTAAATGACAGGTGTATGGTCGATTGTTGTTGATCTTAGAAGATAACAACTGATAACAAGAAGCCCGCAGTGTTATCTGCGGGCTTCTTGTTGCTGGTATTACGATACTGTTTTCATAAAAACCTGTGTGTTTGTGCATCCTGTGTCTCGGCATCCTTGCCTGAAAATAATTCGGGTTATGGTCTCTGCAGACCATGTTCAGCATATAACCGCGTTACAGTATCGCTAAACATATAGTCCAGGAACCGCTGCCCCCATTTGCCGCCATCACCGACCACACCGATATGATAGGT
>JASFJH010000031.1:0-11856 GCA_050122215.1 Granulosicoccaceae bacterium
TATTCATTACGACTATTTATCATCCCCGAATTTCAGGATATTGCCCACTTCTTTCTCAATTCGTTTTCTGATCAATGCCTCTAACTCATCAAGAGAATCGGCTTCAATTTCGACTGGACCATAAGTAACATCTTCCATTATTGGTGTGCGCTCACCTGGCTGTTGTTCAGGTGCAAATGGTATTATCTGACCTGATAATTGCCCGATGAACCGTTCATCACTCGTAAAAATTTTTACTTCGAGTAATCCTTTTACAGCTTTCACAGAATATTCTTTGATTTTTTCCATAACGCACTTCCTGTGTTTATCAATGACTACCCGTAAACCCCGAGATAAGGGGCCCCACCGTCACCGCCTGGGAGAAAAACCGCACTGGCCCGGGCTCCCTGGGCTGGCCGCCGTAACCGCTTGAGTCGCCTGCTCCGCGTCCCTGTCTCCAAATCCTAGCACACGCCTAGGGGATTTCCTTATGTGCCCGCCGGGCCGTGGCCGTGCGGAGCAGCCAGCTGCGCTCGGCAACAAAATGCCAGCTGTCCGGGAACCAGGCCAGCAGCTGTTCGAGCAGGCGCTGCGTGATGGCGATGATGTCGGGGGTCGAGCCCCGGGACGATGTCCACATGTGCTGCAGACCACGACGGGTAAAGACACCAACGCCTTATTCCGCGCTAGATAAAACAGTGCGACCAAACACGCGGAAAATTGGCATAAATGGCTATGCTTTCACGTTAAATGTCCCTGAATTGACTCTCACAGCAATCAGCATTATCGTGATCCGCAATAACAAGGTATAACGCCAGAGGGGGTTATACATGGTTGTCGACATTGACGATTTCAGTAAGCGTTTCCCGGTGATTGCGAAAAAGCTGGGGCGGGAGCATATCGGCACGCTGCTGGATACGCTGACAACACGCCAGGTCCCCGCCGGGGAGATACTCATCCGGGAAAACAGTGAGTCCGACACACTTTACCTGGTCTGGGACGGCAGCCTCAAAACCACGATCAAGAACAATGACGAAAGCATCGAGCTCGGTCATACCCGCGCCGGTGAATGGGTCGGCGAAGTCTCCATGCTGGATACCGGGCCGGCGACGGCCACCATCACGGCCGATACCGACAGCACGGTGCTGGCACTGAGCGCCGCGGATTTCTGGAACCTGGATTCGAGAGACCCGGTCATTACCGGGCGACTACTACAGGCGATGACCCGGCTGCTGGCCCATCGCCTGCGCACCTCCACCGATATCCTGTTTGACAGCCTGGATGCACTCGAAGAACCGCCTGCACCTGAATCCGACACCTCGCTGAAAAAGTCGCTGTTGAATATCTATAGCAACCTCATGGGCACGGGACAAAAATAACATGGACTTTATCGAATTCCTGCAAGGTGTCCCCGAGTTCAGCCAACTCTCCAGTGCCGAGCTGGAAATCCTCGAAAAGAGCATGCTGGTGCGCGATTACCCGGACGGCTACAAATTTATCGAGGAAGGCAAGACGGCCGATAACGTCTATCTCATCATCGACGGCGACGTCGTTGTTACCCGCAAGAAACGCCGTGGTGTACAGCCGATCAACCGCCTGCGGGCCGGCGACCTGTTTGGCCTGGTGTCACTCATTGATCACGGCAAACGTTCGGCGTCCTGCACGGCAGCCGGCCCGGTGAAAGCCGCCTCGTTGCCACTGTCGGCCTTCGAGTTGCTGGAGACCTCGCATGTGCCGCTGGCCAATCACTTCCAGACGATTGTCGCCCATCAACTGTTACGCGATATGCGTTCACTGACCAACGCTATTCGCAAGATCCTGGTCGAGCATGACACGCTCGACAGCCAGGCGGGACTGCAGGCGGTGGCCGCCGAATACTCCGGGCCCGAGCGTCGCAAGCAACCATAAAACAGCCGCGGCTGCCTGTCACAGTCAGTGCATTAACAAGTCATAACAAACGCGAATGGATGTGGGCGCGATGAAGATCCGTGGCGCGAACATAGTTAACGGTCTGTCCGGCGTGCTGCTGGTCAGGAAGCAGGAACGGCCGGACGTACTGTACTTCGCCGTGTTTTACCTGTTGCTGGGGTGTGGCATGGCGCTCGGCCGCGGCACCGCCGATGCGCTGTTTTTCAAGCGCTACGGTATCGAGTACCTGCCCGTCATGTTCCTGTTTGTCAGCGTCCTGATGATGCTGATGAGCACGGCCTACGCTGCCTATGCCGACAGGTTTCCGCCCGAGCGGCTTTTTAAAATACTGTTCGTCGTGCTGGTGGGTATCTTGTCGGCCAACTGGGCCCTGATGGTGTTTACCGACTGGCGGCAGGCCTACCCGCTGTATTTCCTCGTGTACGAGGTCGCCTCCGAGCTGCTCATTATCCATGCCGCCCTGTATATCGGCCGCAATCTCAACACCCAGCAACTCAAGCGCCTGTCCCCGCTGATTTTTGCCAGCGCCCAGGTGGGCACACTCATCGGTGGCATGCTGCTGGCAACAGCGTCGCCACTGCTCGGGGTGCAGAACATCCTCGTGATCTGGGTGGGGCTGCTTGCCCTGTCCCTGACACTCCTTTTCATCAGGCATACCCGCCTCGGCACCTCGCCCTACTTTCGGCACAGCCGCAAGGGCAGTGGTCAACTAAAGCGGGTGGCGGATGATTTGATCAAGGTCCTTAAATTCACCAAACAGTCCGAGTTACTGCGCACCATCTCGCTGGCGTTTTTCTTCATGGTGATCGCCTTTTACATCCTGGCGTACTCGGTGAACCGGGTCTACAACGCCACCTTCCAGACAGAGGAAGCGCTGTCATCTTTCTTCGGTGGCCTGACGGCCGCGAGCAGTCTACTCGGTCTCGGCATCCAGGTGTTGCTGACCAACCGGCTGCTGCGCAAACATGGCGTGAAAAAAATGAACCTGGTTTTCCCCGCGGCCATCCTCGCCAGCTTCGGCTCCCTACTGTTGGTGTTTGCATTGCCGGCAGCGATACTTGGCAGTTTTATTAAAGATGCGCTGATGCCGTCAATACGCAACCCGGTCAAGAACCTGTTCTTTAATGCCCTGCCCAACCACATACAGGGGCGTGCGCGCGCACTGTCCATTGCCCTGATCATGCCGGCGGCACTCAGCATTACCGGGCTCATACTCCTGCAGACGCAGAAACTGCAAAACCCGCTGTACTTCCTGTGGCCGGGGGCCGCGGCAGCGGTCCTGTATGTCTACTTCAGCCTGCGTATGAACAGGGCCTATGTCGCCAGCATCGTGTCCTCGCTACGCGAGAAGGTGTTGCTGGCCAGACCGGACAGCAACATCATCGACGACATCAAAACAGAGGATGTTTTCCAGGAACTGGAGATGGGTGTCGATCAACCCAATGACATGAACGCCCTCTGCTCCGCGAGGATGCTGGTCGAGTCGTTTCCCGAGCGCGCGCCCACGGTGTTACTGCGCCGCATAAAGGCCAGCAAGCAGGCAACGCGTGAGCAACTCATCGATATGCTTGCGCCATTCAATTCTGCCGAACTCTGTGAACAACTGCTGCAAGACCTGCCTGGTGCCGACGATGCCTACAGGGCCAGCATCCTCAACGCCGTGTTTGCACGACGCTATCCCGGGGCTGAACCCCTGGTGGTGGATGCCCTGCGCAGCAGCCATACCGGCACCCGTGCTGCCGGCGTGAATGGTGTCATGTGCTACGGCCTGCAAGCACACGTGCCCGAGGCAACAGGCTACTGGCAGGACATGCTCAACAGTCAACATGCAGCTGACAACCTCCTGGCACTGTCGCTGCTGGCCCGGCATGCAACGCTGACAGACCAGCCCGAGTTCGTCAGCCTGCTTGAACATGATGATGACCGGGTGATAAAGGCAGCGCTCGATGTCCTGCATGGCTGGACAGGCAGCTGCCCGGTCGGCCTGGCCAACATCATGGCAAAACTGGGACAGCACACTGATCGTGAGATCCGGGTTGCCGCCATGAAACAGTGCCGCTGCCTGCCCGAGGCAGACCGGGCCCTGATCATTGAAAAGGCCATTCACGATAATCACCCGCTTGTCAGCGCGACGGCGATAGAACTGTTGTTTTCAGGTGGCACTGCACCGTGCGATGATGTCGCCAGCTGGATAAGCGAGAACAGGGCCTCGCCGCGCGCACAACAGGCGGCGATGACCCTGCTGCTGGGGCAGGAACCTGCGGCCGCTGTCTGGAAACACATCGCCGTGACCAAGGCACAGGATGCACATGCTATTGCCAGGGCCATCCACAGCCTGAAACAGGACACAACAACAATGCACCGCGTACGCGCCGCCATGGAACTTGTTATTTACGCATTACATGAGCGCCACGAACAGAGCGTCGACCTGGCACTGACGGCAACGGAACAAATTGAGGATCCCTATACCATCGGTGTGGTGCGCGCCGGGCTGAAGACCGGCGACAGTCAGCATATCGCCAATGCCTGCGAGGTCCTGCGCTACATCGAGGATAAAGACCTGCTGGATTTACTTGGCAGCGTCCTCGATGATGTGGCTGACAACACAAGTGCCACCTCAGCAGGCACTGTTACCTTCGAGGATGCCCGGGATGCACTGCAGTGGTGTCGCAGGCGGGCCGATCCCTGGCTGGCCGAGTGTGCCGGTCATGCACTGCAGACGTTTGCGGAGGCGGGCGCCTGATATGCTGGATATTTACGAACGCGTATTGCTGTTCAAGCAATCACCCATGTTTTCTGAGGTCAGCACGGATGATTTACGCGTCGTCGCCCGGGAACTCGAAGAAGAGCAGTTCCTCGCCGGTGAACGCGTCTTTGATATCAATGAACAGGGTGACCACATGTATATCCTGCTGTCCGGTCGCGCCGGCATCAGTATTCACCCGGATCCCAGCGTCAAGGAATTTGTTGCGGAAATCGGGCCGGGTGAATGTTTTGGTGAAATGAGTATGCTTGACGATCTGCCACGCTCGGCAACCATACACATCCTTGAAGACAGCACCGTCCTGTCCCTGGAAAAGGCGCGGCTGCGTGCACTGATCATCAACTACCCCGAGCTGTCACTCGGTATGCTGCGCGGCTTCAGTATTCGTCTTCGAGATGCCCATGACCGGGCCAAAAAGGAATGGCATGACACTACACCTTAATATAATGATCCGTGCGCGCTATGGCGTGTTGGTGCTGCTGCTTGGCCTGCTGGCAACACCTGTTCGACTGCTCGCCGCGGATAACAACCCCGACCCGCACTATACGCGTGCCGGGTTTTTCGATATCCACGTCTGTAACTGGCCGAAGCAACCGTTGTTCTTCCTCGCGCTGTTTTCCACGCGCCAGTTCAATGATATTGCCAGCGTCGAGATCGCCATGCCGGACGGCACCTCACTCGGCCAGTTACGCCTCGACAAGTACCGCATCGTCATGCAAAAGGGCAAGACCGAGAAACGTGTCTTCCTCCGGCAAATCGATGTGCCGAAGGACGCCACCGACGGCTGGTACCGTGCCCGCATTACCCTGAACAATGGCGAGGTAATCGAGGCGAAGGATTACGTCATCCTCGACACCATGGCCCGTGCCGACAAGCTGGTACCCGCCAATGACGCCGAAGACATTCCCGTGCCCACGGTGCTGCGCTGGGCACCGATCAAGGCTGCCCGCTATTACCAGGTGTACATCAAGGATTTGTGGAATGGCGGGCAACAGATCTACACCTCCGCGCTGTTACAAAAGCCCGAGTTGCAAGTGCCGAAAGGGTTATTGCAGGCCAATGGCCTGTACAGCTGGCGCGTACATGCCCGCGACGTGAATGAACACGTGCTACTCGGTGATTTCAACCACGGTTCGCTGAGCAGCGAGGCAAGGTTCTCCACCGCACCGTGATGGCAGGTTAAGCAACCGCCAGGATTGCACCGTGCCCTGCCTCGTGATTCTTATGCAGGTATGGTACTTTTAAAAAGTTCATCGGGGAGTAAACCACTGCTCTATCAGTGTAAATGCAATAACAAGAACTGGATTGAATCTACATTGAACCGGCTGCAAAAGGCCTTGCGTGTCGTTTGCTGTTCACACCATGGATCGGTACGCCGTTGACACGGCGATGTTGCTTTACAGTTACGTGCAATACCAACAACACCAATTGCCACAAGGAAACAACAATCATGGATCAGCCCACCAAGCCCCTGCGCAGTACACAACGCCCTTACCGTTATCCCAACCATTACACGGCGTCTGATTTCCTCTACGGGAATAATGGCCCCTGGCCAAGACCGGCCGTCTCCCACCCTGTTGGCCAGGCCCCCGAAGTTTTGAATATCCCGCAGCAGGAATGGGATGACTGGCAGACAAACGTCAAAAGTTTCTACGTGGAAAACTTGCCGGCCTTCACCGCCGAGGCGGGATGGTATGCCATGCCCGTTAACAGCAAGTTATTCTCCATCGACCGGGATAATTTAACGGCGGAGATATACACGGCTGACCTGGATGATGCGCGTTTTACCCGCCTGGTTGCTGATGGCGTGTACAGCAAGTTCCTGTGCGCGCTGGATACACCGGACGAGACCCTGTTCAGGGACCAGCTGCAGGATGCCTCGCAGGAGTACCTGAAAGTCGATCTTTCCTGCATGCGCGTCGTGCGCAAACCGGGTAAGGGCGAATACGTGGCACCGGCGATAGTCCTGCTGGCACGGCCGAAACAACGCACAGCCGCCAACGAGTTTGATTACAAGCTCATCGCCATCGCCCTGATGACGCAAAAACAAAAGCACGGTCCCTACAGCAAGGGCGACGACATCCAGGTGCTCACCCCCGACAACGGCGATGCCTGGCTGCTGGCAAAGTATTTTGCCCTGCAGGGTTGTGGCCACCGTATCAACCTGATCACGCACACCATCGTGCATTTCCCGTCGGATGCCATCAATGCCATTACCAAGACCGCCTTGCCCAAAAGCAATATCGTGCAACAACTACTGCTGCCGCATTTTTACCTGACACTGCCGGTGAACGATTCCGTGCTGAACGGTGACAAGTCGCTGATTAACCCCAACTCCATGTACCCGTGGAGCCCGTTTACCGCCAAGGGGAATGAAATCCGCAAGCTGTTGCCGTTTGCCTGGTACGGCTCGGATTATTACCTGGACGAGGACGATTTCTGGCAGGACCGGGTGAATGCCTACCCGGCCTTCGAGTTTTCACTGGAGGTCCCCGATTACCCGTCCAACTACGGCAAGTTCCTGAAGGCCTATTACGATCCCATCCTGAAATTCTGCCGCGAGGTGGTGCAATGCATTCCGCCGGAAACGGAGGCACCCGACTGGCTGGAAATCCGCCGCTGGGCAGACCATGTCGCCAACTGGCTGCCGGGCTTTCCTGACGCCGGGCACATGGACGAAGACACCCTGGCAAAAACACTGGCCATCATCATCTGGAACGCGGCGATCTCGCACTCGGCGGATCATGCCACCTTCCACGCCATGTTCGATGACTATGAGCCGGTGCCGTTCATACTGCGGACCAAACCGCCCGAGGCGGGATCGAACAGTGCGGGTAAACCGATATGCAATATTACCGACACGGGCAGTGCGCGCCTCGCCGACCAGCTGTTCTTTCAGCCGCACAACACGACCTTGCTGATCGACTGCGGTTACGACTTCAAGCCTAATTACGCCGACGAAGGCAAGAAGAAATCGGTATCGGCAACACTGAACAAGAGCATCAGTACATTCCAGGCCGGGTTGCGTGAGGTGGCCAAAAAAGTCGAGGCTGAAGGCATCAACTTCGGCATCCTGCTGGAAAGCAATAACGAAACAGAAAGAGTGGAAAAGTGTCTTGGTGCTGGCATCCAGTACTGATCACGACACGTTATATTGTGCTTGATTAGGGACGATCCGGGTTCCGGTTTTACGCCTTCACCGGTCAGAGACGATCCGCTGGAGGTTACACCCTGTGATTGAAGACTATGCTGTGCAACAAGTGCAATACCGAAAATGCTGAAGGCCACCGTTTTTGTTTTAACTGCGGTGCGCCGCTGACTGCACCCGCTCCCGGGGCAGCCGCCCCAGCCGGCAGCAGTGATCTCGTCGATGGCGAGCTCCGTCAGGTGAGCGTCATGTTCTGTGACCTTGTCGGCTCGACAAACCTTTCCTCAGCGCTTGATCCGGAGGAATTGCGCGAGATTATTCGCAGCTTCCAGGATGCCTGTGTTCCCGTGGTTGAACACTATGACGGCTTCATCGCCCAGCACCTGGGGGATGGCCTGTTGATCTATTTCGGCTATCCAAGGGCGCACGAGGATGATGGTGAACGCGCGGTGCTTGCCGGGCTCGATATCATCAAGGCCGTCAATGCCCTGCAGCCCCGCCCTGCTCTGCAATTGCATGTGCGTGTCGGCATTGCCACGGGCAAGGTCGTGGTTGGCGATCTCGTCAGCAGTGGTGCCAATCTCGACAAGGTGGCCGTCGGCCAGACACCGAACCTGGCCGCCCGCTTACAGGCGCTGGCGGAACCGGATAGCATCGTAATTTCACCCCACACCTACAAGCTCATTGGTCAACGATTCGAGTACGAGGATCGGGGCTTACACGAGTTAAAGGGTATCGACAAACCCGTGAGGGTCCGGGAGGTCTTGAAACAGCGTAGCTACCGCAGTCGCTTCGAGGCCGCGCACAGCGGTAATGTATTGCCGCTCGTGGATCGTTTTGACGAAATGGCCATCATGACGGACCGCTGGCAACAGGCGGCAAAGGGCAAGGGCCAGGCCCTGCTGCTGAACGGCGAGGCTGGCATCGGCAAATCGCGCCTGGGCTCGGCACTGATCGAAAAGATTTGCGGGCACGGCAAGGTGGCAACCCGGGAACTGCAATGCTCGCCTTATCATCGGCAGAGCGTCCTGTACCCCGTGATCGAGTGGTTGCAAAAGGAAATTTTTGATGCAGGTAGTGATACCGGCAAATGGCAGCAAATCAACACTTACCTGGACAGCACGACGCTTGACAAGACCGAGGCTGCACCGATACTGGCCAATCTCCTGTCCGTGCCCCTGCCTGCGGATTATGCACCACCCATCATGTCACCGGAGCGGCAGAAACTGCTAACCATGCAGTACCTCTCTGCCCTGCTGGGACAGGCCCGGGACAATGACTTTGTGCTGTTGATCATCGAAGACCTGCACTGGGCCGATCCCTCGACACTCGAGTTAATCGGCCTCTGGTCCGCGCAAATCGTCGACAAGAACATGCTGGCACTGCTGACCTGTCGGCCGGAATTTTCCTCGCCCTGGGGTGCGCAGGAAAACTTCACGGCGGTACACATTGATCGCCTGCCCGACGAGTACGCCATGGAAATGGTACGCCTCGCCGCAGGTGGCAGCTGCCTGCCGCAGTCGGTGATAGAACAGTTCGTCAAGAAAACAGACAATATCCCCCTCTACCTGGAGGAAATGACAAAAGATATTGTCGATATGCAGGGTTGGGGTGACGGCGACAGTTGCGCGCTGGTACAGATCGATCCTGCGAGTATTGTTATCCCCACCAGCCTTCAAGACTCGCTCATGGCACGCCTGGACCGCATGGGTGAAACCAGGTCGGTCGCGCAGATTGCTGCCATACTCGGGCGTGAATTTGGCAGGGACATTTTGCAAGCCATCTGGACCGGCAAGCCCGCAGTGCTCGACCAGGGTATACAGACACTCATCGAGGCCGGTTTGCTTTATGTACGAAATGAAAACAATCAACAGCAGTACCAGTTCAAACACGCCCTGATCCGCGATGCAGCCTATGAATCCCTGTTGAAACGCACCCGGGAAAAACAACACCTGCATATTGCCCAGGTTATGGAACGCGAGTTTCCTGATATCGTTTCGAAACAACCGGACGTACTGGCCCAGCATTTCACCGCGGGCAATTCTCTCAATGACGCACTCAAGTACTGGCTGGCAGCCGCGCAACTGGCACTGAAAAACTATGCCATGCAGGAAGCCATTGCGCATATCAACCACGGCCTGGAGCTCCTGCAGAAACTGCCGGACACGCCTGAACGTGCACTGACAGAACTTGATTTTCGCATCACCCTTGGCCCGGCACTGATGATGACCCAGGGTTATGCCTCGGAAGAGGTCAGGGTTTCCTGTGACCGTGCGCAGGAACTGTGCTCACTGGTCGGCAATGTCCCACAGATACCCGTGACACTGTTCCTGCTCTGGACATATCACTGTGTCGCCGGAAACCATGTCACCGCCTATGAAGTCGCCTCACAGTTGGTACAGGTGGCAGAACACACGCAAAACGACGACCTGCTGGTGGAGGGCTATTTAACCCTGGGAGCAACCAGCTATTTTCTCGGCAATTTCCGGGAAGCTATTGCCAACCTGGAAAAATCGCATGCTTACTACGACGCCGAGCGTCACGCCGGCCATGCCTTCCAGTTCGGCCAGGATCCCTTCTCTGCCGCCAGCAACTTCCTGACGATGAGTTACCTGGTCCTTGATGAAGCAGACAGGGCACGGCAAACCATCGACCAGGGCGTCGCGCACGCGCGCAGGCTGAAACACCCCTTTACCCTGTCCTTCTCGTTGAGCTACGCAATTTTCTTGCGGATACTCACCCGCGACTACGCCGCTGCAGCCGACCTCATCAGGGAAAATATCCAGCTGTGCAGTGACCAGGGCATCATCCTGTTTCTTGCCATGAGCAAAATCCTGTCAGGCTGGTATGTGTGTGAAACGGAAGGTGACGACAAAGGCCTGCCAGAGATACAGGCAGGCCTGGAGTTGTTCCGCATGACAGGGTCACGGGCGCTGTTGTCACTCTGGGAGGCGCGCCGCGCTCTTGCCAGTGCCAACACTGGCGACAGCAGCAAGGCAGCGGAAATCATCGAGCAGGCTTACGGACTAATACAGCAAACCGGCGAACACTGGGCCGAAGCCGAAATACACCGTTATCACGGCATGATCCTGGAACAACAGGGCGCCCGCCCGGCTGACGTTGAGGCCTGCTATCAACAGGCCATTACACTGGCGCAACAGCAGGGCGCCCGGTTGTGGGAGAAGCATGCCACGCAGAGTCTTGCACAGTTTCTCGAGTCGCAGGGCGACACGGCCCGGGCACAACAACTCCTGCAAGCGGCAACAAACCCCGTCGTGTCCTGACCAGGAAGGAAACGACACCGCCCAGCCCACCACTGGCTACCGGTAACGGGCGCCCCAAATCCTGCCATATTGGTGGGGTTATGCGGCCGCGCGGCACTTGTTTTCTTGTCCCCTGTCCCTATTTCATGAAGACCTTAAATACTTGAGAAGTTTGCTACACTACGCCCCATGAAAGCACCCGAACTGTTAAGCCCCGCCGGCACCCTGAAGCACATGCGTTATGCGTTCGCGTACGGCGCCGATGCCGTGTACGCCGGCCAGCCGCGCTACTCGCTGCGCGTGCGCAACAACGATTTCGACCTGGGCAACCTCGCCGTGGGGATCGGCGAGGCGCATGCGCTGGGCAAGAAGTTCTTTGTCGCCAGCAACCTCATGCCGCACAACGCGAAGATCAAGACCTATATAAAGGACATGGAACCGGTCATTGATCTGAAACCCGATGCGCTGATCATGGCCGATCCGGGCCTCATTGCCATGGTGCGCGAGCGCTGGCCCGAGGTGCCCGTGCACCTGTCGGTGCAGGCGAACACGGTCAACTATGCGGCGGTGAAGTTCTGGCAGAGCCTCGGGGTTTCCCGCGTGATCCTCTCAAGAGAGCTGTCGCTGGATGAAATCGAGGAGATCCGCCAGCAGTGCCCGGACATGGAGCTCGAGGTGTTCGTGCACGGCGCGCTGTGCATCGCCTATTCCGGCCGCTGCTTGTTGAGTGGCTACTTCAACCACCGCGATCCGAACCAGGGCACGTGCACGAA
>JASFJH010000032.1:0-11791 GCA_050122215.1 Granulosicoccaceae bacterium
ACTTCATCGGTTTCCCACAGTACCTGGATCCGGGTTTGCAGAGTGTCGATGATTTCCTCGCGTTCGGTTTTGCCCAGACGCGGATCGTTTAGCCGTTCACTCGTCACAAAGATGCGGCGCAACGACTCGAGGATCGTGCGGCGCTTGGCTTCGGTCGGATGGGCGGTGATGACCGGCATGTACAACATGTGCTCGAGCAGGATCTGCAATTGTTCGGCAGGGATGCCCTGGTCACGGAAATCACGCAGCGTGCGGTCGAAAGAACCGACCCACAATGGGCCACCGGCACGGACCTGGCGGCGGCGCAGGCGATGCTGGTGAGCTTCCTCGGCGATATTGACGAGACTGAAATAGGTGCTGAAGGCACGAACGACGTGCGTGATATCCTCGATATCAAGCTTGTCGATCAACTGCATGAGACGACGGCGCTTGGCCGGATCGTCTTTCTTGCGCAGGCTGACATAGCCGCGACGCAGGGTCTCGACAGTCTTGTAGACATCCTCGCCGGCATGCGTACGCAGCACATTTCCCAGCAGGGTGCCGAACAGTTTTACCTGCGAGCGCAGGTGTTTATCGTTGACATCAATCGCCATATCTATACATATCAATGTGTTAGAGTAATCCGGCAGGCCCGGGTGCACGCCTGCCTGAACAAAGGGGCGCATTATACCCGTTTGTCCGGAATAGCGCAGGTTTCAGGTGACCAGCCTTTTATATAGATCCAGGTAATCACGGGCACTGTGCTGCCAGCTGAAGTCCTGTTTCATGCCGCGCCGCACCAGGCTTTGCCAGCGTTTCGGCTGTTGGTAGAGGGCCAGCGCCCGCTGGATCGCCTCAAGCAGGTGCGGTGCCGAGGCCGGTTTGAACTGAAAACCGGTGCCGCGGCGGCTGTCCGCCGCATCGATGACCGTATCCGCAAGCCCGCCGGTGTCGCTGACGATCGGTACGGTGCCATAGCGCAGGCTGTAGATCTGGTTCAGGCCACAGGGCTCGTAGCGCGACGGCATGATGAACATGTCGGCACCGGCCTCGATCTGGTGGGCCAGCGCTTCATTGTAGCCAATCGCGACCGAGAGTTTGTCCGGGTACATTCTGGCCAGCTCGCGCAGGCTGCGTTCATGCTCCTTTTCCCCGCTACCGAGGATCACGACCTGCACGGGCAGTTGCAGCAGGGCGGGCAGCATGGCGCTGATCACATCGACACCTTTTTGCCAGACCAGCCGCCCGATGAAACTGAGCAGCGGTGTGTTGGCGTCAACCGGCAGGTCGAGGTGGGTCTGCAGCGCCAGTTTGTTGTCCCGTTTGCCGCCGAGATCATCGCGATCGTAATGGGCCTTCAGATACGAATCGGTCTTCGGGTTCCAGACCGTGTAATCAATGCCGTTGATGATACCGTGCAGGTGATCGGCGCGATGACGCAGCAAGCCGTCGAGGCCGAAGCCATACTCCGGTGTGCAGATTTCTTTGGCATAGGTCGGGCTGACCGTGGTCAGGGCATCGGTATAGACAAGGCCGCCTTTGATCAGGCACAGATTGCCGTGATACTCGAGGCCGTGCATGGTCCACATCTCGCGTGGCAGGCTCAGATTGAAGAAGGTATCGGCGGGATACACACCCTGGTAAGCGAGATTATGGATCGTGAATACGCTTGCCGGGCGTACCGCCTGGCGGGACAGCAGGGCCGGCACCAGCGCGGTTTGCCAGTCATTCGCATGCACGATATCGGCGCACCAGTCGAGCCCGGCCTGATCGAGCGCCAGTGCCGTCACGGCCCGGCTGAAGATCGCAAAGCGCGCGGCATTATCCGGCCAGTCATTGCCCTGCGCGTCGGCATACGGACCGCCGCTACGTGCAAAGTATTGCGGCGCATCCACAAGCCACAGCGTCACGTCGCTGTCCGGCAATTGGCCTTCAAGTATGCGGACTTCACCGACTGCACCGGTATGGGGCAGGGTGGCAACGGTGCGCAGATGGCCGGCGGCGGCTATCGCCTGCGGGTAGGCAGGCAACACGAGGTGGACGTCGAGCGCGGCGTTTTTGTTGGTGCCGGTCGTTAACGCGGCGAGCGCGGGCGGGAGACTGCCAGCAACATCTGCCAGGCCACCGGTCTTGCACAGCGGGGTGGCTTCGCTACTGGCAAATAACAGTTTGAGTGGTACGTGTTTCGCCATCAGCGTCACAGTCTTGTCATGAATAACGAGAGTTTGCCGGTCACTATAAACACTCCGGCAAGGGATGACAAAAACTGTCATCGGTTTATACTGGCTCATGGCTGGGGGCTGTTGTGGATTTCCCACTGTCAATAGCATGTTGCTGGTCTATGTCATAGTCGAGACAGTCTTGCATACCGGCATATTTCAATAACAACGCGATGCATACCGGCGCGTAGACATGACGACAACAACGGGATGCACACATGTCTGAAGCAGATATTGGCCTGATCGGCCTGGCCGTCATGGGCCAGAACCTCGTGCTGAATATGAACGACCATGGTTTCAAGGTGGCCGTGTTCAACCGCACCACATCGAAGGTGGATGAATTCATGGAAGAGCGCGCCAGGGATACAAATATTATCGGGACGCATTCCATCGAAGAACTGGTCAGCAAGCTGAAATCACCACGACGGGTCATGATGATGGTGAAGGCCGGCGACGTGGTGGATTCCATTATTGATATGCTTGTGCCGTACCTCGACAAGGGCGACATCATAATCGACGGGGGTAACGAGTTATTCACGAACACGAACCGCCGTACCCGTGACCTGGCCGGGAAGGGTATTCTTTATATAGGCACCGGCATTTCCGGTGGCGAAGAGGGCGCACGCACCGGACCGAGCATCATGCCCGGCGGCAACCCCGATGCCTGGCCGCATGTAAAAGATCTTTTCCGGTCGATCGCTGCCAAGGTGGGTGACAAGCCATGCTGTGACTGGGTGGGTGAAGAGGGTGCCGGCCACTATGTGAAGATGGTGCATAACGGTATCGAGTACGGCGATATGCAGTTGATATGCGAGGCCTACGATTTCATGAAACGTGGCCTGGGTATGGATGCGGATGCCATGCAGAAGGTATTCGCCGAGTGGAACAAGGGCGTGCTCGATTCTTACCTGATCGAGATCACGGCGAATATTCTTGGCTTCCGGGACGAGGAAGGAGCACCACTGGAACGCATCCTCGATCGTGCCGGGCAAAAGGGTACCGGCAAGTGGACCGGCATCAATGCGCTCGATCTTGGTATTCCGCTGACGCTGATTGGTGAAGCCGTGTTTGCACGTTGCCTGTCGGCCATGAAGGATGAACGCGTCAAGGCTGCCGAATTCCTTGATGGCCCGACCGTGAAGTTCGACAGTGACGTGCAGGAGTTCCTCGGCTATGTGCATGATGCCCTGTATGCCTCGAAGATAATTTCCTATGCGCAGGGCTACATGCTGATGCGCGAGGCGGCAAAAGAATACGGCTGGAAGCTCGACTATGGCAGTATCGCGCTGATGTGGCGCGGCGGTTGTATTATCCGCAGTGCCTTCCTCGGTAACATCAAGCAGGCCTTTGACAAGAACCCGGCACTGGAAAACCTGTTGCTGGATGAGTTCTTCCGTGATGCGCTTCATGATGCCCAGGCCGGCTGGCGCAAGGTTGTCGCCAGGGCCGCCGAGATGGGTATCCCGACACCAAGCTTCTCATCGGCACTGGCTTACTACGATGGTTATCGTAGTGCGCGATTACCGGCTAATTTATTGCAGGCACAGCGTGACTACTTTGGTGCCCACACCTACGAACGAGTTGATAGACCACGCGGTGAAACGTTTCACACTGACTGGATTGGCAGCGGCGGGAATGTTTCCTCAACCACCTATAATGTTTGATAATTGCTGGTGACAGTATGCCGGGTATGGTTGAACCATGTAGTTATGTAATCTTCGGCGCGACAGGCAACCTGTCACGCCGCAAGCTCATGCCGGCATTGTACCATCTGGAAGCCGCCGGTTATTTGCCCGAAGGCACCAGCATTGTCGCGGTAGGGCGTCGTGACTGGGATCGCCAGGACTGTATCAACGAAATCCGTGAATGGATTGCGACCCGTGCACGCGGCGGAATGGATGAGGCCGTGTTTGAGCGTTTTGCGCAGCGCCTGCATTATTTCAGGGGTGACCTGACTGACGGCGCCAGCTACCAGGCACTGAATGAATTGTTTGCCAGCAATTCGGCCTTGCCGAAAAATATCGCCTTTTACATGTCTATCCGGCCATCGGATTTCAGCACGGTGATCCGTAACCTGAGCGCGGTTGGTTTGCTGGATGAGGGGCATGGCTGGCGGCGTGTGGTAGCAGAAAAACCGTTTGGTTATGATCTTGAAAGCGCACAGATCCTGCAGCGCAGTATGCAGAAGTACCTGAAAGAGCACCAGATATACCGCATCGATCACTACCTCGGCAAGGCTACCGTGCAGAATGTGCTGGTCTTCCGGTTTGCCAACCTCCTGATGGAACCGCTGTGGAACCGTAATTACATCGATCATATCCAGATCACGCATTCCGAAGAACTCGGTGTCGGTGGGCGGGCTGA
Organism: Granulosicoccaceae bacterium; assembly: GCA_050122215.1. Classification (GTDB taxonomy): domain Bacteria; phylum Pseudomonadota; class Gammaproteobacteria; order AKS1; family AKS1; genus JASFJH01. The sequence continues at coordinate 4,563 of JASFJH010000032.1, forward strand.
TTACTATGATGGTGCCGGTGCCCTGCGTGACATGATCCAGAGTCATTTGCTGCAATTGATGACACTCGTCGCCATGGAACCGCCTGTGTCGATGGAGCCCGAGGCGATGCGTGATGAAAAGGTCAAGGTGCTCAAGTCGATCCGGCCTATCCCGCAAAATGCCGTGCATGCTCATGCCTTTCGCGCCCAGTATACGCATGGCGTGATGAATGGTGAACGTGTGCCGGGATATCTTGAAGAGGAAAATGTACCGCACGACAGTGTTACCGAGACCTATGCAGCATTGAAACTGTACATCGACAACTGGCGCTGGCGCGGCGTGCCGTTTTATTTACGTACTGGCAAACGCATGGCACGTGGTCAGTCGGCGGTGTCTATCCGTTTCAAACACCCACCACAACAATTGTTCCGCAATACGCAAATTGAGCAGATGCACGCCAACTGGTTGCTGCTCGGGATCCAGCCACACGAATGCCTGCGTATGGAGTTATCGGTCAAGGAGCCCGGGCTGGAGATGAAAACTCGCACCACGAGCCTTGATGCAAGTTATCTGCGCGAAGGCGATGTCAAAACTGACGCCTATGAAGACCTGTTACTGGACATCATTGAAGGCGACAACACACTGTTCCTGCGGTACGATGAGGTCGAGTGGGCATGGCGCGTGGTCGATCCCGTGCTGAAGGTCTGGTCAATGGAACGTGAGTATATCAATACCTATCCGGCCGGTACCTGGGGACCAGTCGAGTCACGACGCTTGTTCGAGCGCGAAGATCAAAAATGGCGACACTCGCTGGTACCGGGTGACGGTGAAGAATAAAGGAAGTTCGAATGTCTCATGAGGGTATATCGCCGCAATGGTTGCGTTACGACACTGCCGATGCGGTGGCCGCCGCGACAGTGGCCTGCATTCTGGATTGTGCGCAACGAGCTATAGCAGAGCGCGGTGTATTTCGCCTGGTCATGGCCGGTGGCACCACACCGAAACAGGCATACCAGCAATTACGTGACGCCGATACTGACTGGTCGCGCTGGGAAATCTTCTTTGGCGATGAGCGTTGCCTGCCAGCCGATGACCCGGAGCGTAACAGCGTCATGGCCAGCGAGACTTTGCTGGACCATGTGCCGGTCCCCGCAGAGAATATTTTTCCGATCCCTGCCGAGTTGGGTGCAGAAGCTGCTGCGCGGTCATACCGAAAATGCATTGATACACATCGGCCCTTCGACCTGGTATTGCTGGGCATGGGCGAGGACGGCCATACGGCCAGTCTGTTCCCCGGGCATGTCCATGATCAGAATGAAACAGTGCACGCTGTGCATAATGCACCGAAACCGCCGTCAGACCGCGTTTCACTGAGCGCTGCCGCACTCGGTAATAGCCACGAGTTGTTGATTCTTGTCACGGGCGCGGGCAAGCAGGATGCGGTAAGGCAATGGCAGGCGGGTGAGCACTTGCCGGTGGCGGAAATAAACCCGGCACTTGCCAAGGTACTGATTGATGATGATGCCTGGCCGGAATAGCCGGATGGGCGTATGAACTACGTCGCTGTTTACGGAACGCGAACTGGTCATGCCGGGAATATACCTAATATATTAATATTGGCCAGATAAAGGGAGCAGTTTATGTCTCAATCTTCAGTCATTGTTGATTCGATGCATCGGGCGATGCAGAAGAACCCGATTTTCGGGGAGCTGTTAACCGCACAGGATCGAGAATATCTGCTAAAACACGGTACAGTACATGCGGTAACTGCCGGTACAGTTTTGTGCAAGCAGTACCAGCGTGATTCCAGTGTGTACGTGCTTATCAATGGTGTCGTCGAGGTCACCGAGCAAATTAATAATAAAACTATCTCGCTAGGAAAGTTGTATTCCGGTGAGGTGTTTGGCGAGATTGCGGCGCTATTCATGATGCCGCGTATCGCCACGGTAACGGTGATCAAGCCTTCAGTCGTTCTGGAGATCCCCGGTGAGGTACTGGATGAGCTCGTTAAGCGGGTGCCGGTGCTGCGTAATGCCGTGTTCGAGCGTTACCGTGATCGGACTATTCAGACTGCGTTGAAGTCAGTACGTATATTTTCCGGTCTGGATGATGACACGATCCGTGACATGGCCGATAAAACGACGATTGTAACCGCCAAGAAGGGCGATGTTTTGATCCAGGAAGGCGAACCAGGGGATGCCTTTTACACCATCAATTATGGTGTAGCCCGCGTCCATACGCATGTTCATGGCAATCCCCTGAACCTGGCCTTGTTGCGTGCCGGCGATTATTTCGGGGAATGGTCATTGCTGACCGGTTCACCGCGTGCCGCTACGGTTGCCGCGGTTACCCAGATGGAAGTGGTGCGTATGGGTAGTGAAGAATTTTTGGATTTGATAGACAAGTTCCCGGATATCCGCAGCAGCATCGACCAGATTGCGCACGAACGTAATTCACGTACCAGGGATGTACGTAATGCGCCGGAATCAGCCCAGGATATACAGGTAATACTGCGCGAAATTGAACATATCCTGGTATCGGAACATGAGACAACCGGGAATTAGGTTACTGAAACACGGACCAACGCCAAAAAAAACAATTAGCGACAAGGGAAAGCTATGTCAGAACTGACATCATCCGCCGCATGGCAGGCATTGTCACTGCATCATGACCGGATCGGCAAGATGCATATGCGTGATCTGTTCACTAATGACCCGCAGCGTTTTGCCAGGTTTTCCCTACAGTTTGAAGACATCCTGCTCGATTACTCGAAAAATATTGTCACGCAAGAGACCATGGCGCTGCTTATGGATCTGGCACGCCAGGCCGGCGTCGAAGCCTGGCGTGAGCGGATGTTTTCGGGGGAGAAGATCAATACTACCGAAGATCGTGCCGTATTACATGTGGCCCTGCGTAACCGTAGTAACACGCCGATCATGGTGGATGGTGAAGATGTCATGCCGGCCGTGAATGCCGTGCTTGACAAGATGCAGAATTTTTCTGAACGTGTGCGCAGCGGGAAATGGCAGGGGCATACCGGCAAACGAATGCACGATATCGTCAACATCGGTATCGGTGGTTCGGACCTCGGTCCGGTCATGGTTACCGAGGCGCTCAAGCCGTATGGCCACCCGGATCTGCGTGTGCACTTTGTTTCGAACATTGATGCGACGCATATGGTGGAGACACTCAAGCAGTGTGACCCGGAAAGCACGCTGTTTATTGTTGCCTCGAAGACTTTTACCACCCAGGAAACCATTACCAATGCCGAGACGGCCCGCAACTGGCTGCTCGAAGCCCTCGGTGACGAGTCTGCGGTGGCCAGGCACTTTGTCGCGTTATCGACCAATGCCGAGGCCGTGGCAAACTTCGGCATAGACACCGACAACATGTTCGAATTCTGGGACTGGGTCGGTGGCCGTTATTCATTATGGTCCGCCATCGGCCTGCCGATCGCGTTGTATATCGGTTTTGATAACTTTGTCGAGTTGCTGGCCGGTGGCCATGACATGGACGATCATTTTCGCGGTGCCTCGCTGGAACAGAATATGCCGGTGATCATGGCCATGCTCGGTATCTGGTATAACAACTTTTATGGTGCGCAGACACTGGCTATCCTGCCGTATGATCAGTACCTGCACCGCTTTGCCGCCTACTTCCAGCAAGGGGACATGGAGAGTAATGGCAAGTCAGTCGATCGTGACGGCCAGCGTGTCGATTACACGACCGGCCCGGTTATCTGGGGTGAACCCGGGACGAACGGCCAGCACGCGTTCTACCAGCTTATTCACCAGGGCAAGAAGCTGATCCCCTGTGATTTTATTGCCCCGGTTGAAAGCCATAACCCGGTTGGTGAGCATCACCCGATCCTGCTGTCGAACTTCTTTGCCCAGACCGAGGCGCTGATGAAGGGCAAGACCGCCGACGAGGCGCGCGCGGAACTCGAGGCCGAAGGTACGAGTGGTGAGGCGCTGCTGGCATTGTTGCCGCATAAGGTGTTCGAGGGTAACCGCCCGACCAACTCGATCATGCTGCAAAAGATCACACCGCGTGCGCTGGGTAGACTGATTGCCCTGTATGAACATAAAATCTTCGTGCAGGGCGTCATCTGGAATATCAATTCCTATGACCAGTGGGGTGTGGAGCTTGGCAAACAGCTGGCCAGGGTAATCCTGCCGGAACTGTCCGGAAGCAACAGTGTCGCTTCACATGATAGTTCGACCAATGGCCTGATAAACCATTACAAGGCATCACGACCATGACTGATGATCAGAAAAAACTCAGCAAGGATGAATGGCGGGCACGGCTCACGCCCGAGCAGTTCACAGTCTGTCGTGAACAAGGTACCGAACACGCCTTTACCGGCAAGTATTATGACTGCAAGACACCGGGCACCTACAAATGCGTGTGCTGTGGTGCAGCACTGTTCAGTTCGGCGGCCAAGTTTGATTCCGGGACGGGCTGGCCTAGCTTCTGGCAGCCGCTCGAGCAGGACAATGTTGAATCGACTGTTGACCGCAGCCACGGCATGGTACGCGAGGAAGTGCATTGCAAACAATGCGGGGCACATCTCGGGCACGTATTCCCGGATGGACCCCAACCGACAGGCCTGCGTTACTGCATCAACTCGGTCGCGCTGGACCTGGATGAAAACCAATCATGACCTGGAGGTGTAACATGTATCGTATCGCAGCAGTGTGTGTATTTTTACTGGCCTTTGTGACAGGTGTGCAGGCCGCCGTACAGGGCAAGGAAGTCAGCTACCGTGAAGGTGATACCGTGCTCAAGGGCTATATTGCCTGGGACGATGCCGTCAAGGGTAAACGACCGGGCGTGTTGGTCGTACACGAATGGTGGGGGCATAACGACTATGCCCGTGACCGTGCCCGCATGCTGGCCAAGCTCGGTTATACCGCGCTGGCCGTAGATATGTATGGTGATGGCAAGACCGCGGCCCATCCGGATGATGCGAAAAAGTTCTCCAGTGCTGTCGGTGGTAACCTGCCGCTGGCGAAGGCGCGTTTTGTTGCGGCACTGAATGTGCTGACCTCACACCAGACCGTCGATGCCAGCAAGACCGCGGCTATTGGTTACTGCTTCGGTGGCGGCATGGTGTTACAGATGGCGCGGCAGGGCGTTGACCTGGATGGTGTGGTCAGCTTCCACGGCAGCCTCGGTACGGGCAGCCCCGCGCAGCCGGGCGCGGTCAAGGCGCAGGTGCTCGTGTATAACGGTGCGATGGACCCGTTTGTCAATCCGGAACAGATAGGCGTCTTTAACCAGGAGATGGCCGCGGCCGGCGTGACTTATTCCTTTGTTAACCTGCCGGGTGCCAAGCACTCCTTTACCAGGCCGGGCGCGGATGAAGTCGGCAAGAAGTTCGGTCTGCCGCTTGCGTATAACAAGGCGGCCGATGAAAAATCCTGGCAGGGTATGCAGGCGTTCTTCAAGGAACTGTTTGCCGACTAGCAGGTGACAATACGGCAGGACAGTGCGCGATCAGCCCGTGCGTTTCAGGATCACTGCGCCGAGCGGGGGCAGGGTAACCACGATAGAATGTGCCCGACCCATCCAGCTTTGCTGCTGGCTGTCCAGGCCGGCACCGTTACCGAGGTTGCTGCCGGCATAATGGCCTGAATCGGAATTGAAGATTTCCTGGTAATAGCCCGGTTCATCGACACCGATGCGGTAGCCATAGCGCGGTATTGGCGTGAAGTTGAACAGGGCGATGAGGGTCTCACCCCCGCCGCGACGCAGGTAGCTCAGCACAGACTGTGATGAGTCATGGCAGTCAATCCACTCAAAGCCATTTGGGGTAAAGTCATCGGCATACAGCGCCGGGTGTTCACGATTGAGGTGGTTCAGGTCAGCGACACAACGTTTCAGGCCGGCATGCAAGGGGTAGTCCAGTAGATACCAGTCGAGTTCCCGATCATGGTTCCATTCGGAACCCTGGCCGAATTCACAACCCATGAATATTAACTGTTTGCCGGGGTGAGTAAACTGGAAGGCATACAGCAGGCGCAGGTTGGCGAAACGCTGCCATTCATCACCACTCATCTTGTAGAGGAGTGATGATTTGCCGTGCACGACTTCATCGTGCGAGAAAGGCAGAATGAAATTCTCGTTAAAGGCGTACAGCAGGCCGAATGTCAGGCTGTTGTGGTGATAGGTGCGAAATATCGGGTCGAGTTTCATGTAATCGAGAACATCATGCATCCAGCCCATGTTCCACTTCATGGAAAAGCCCAGCCCGCCGACATAGATCGGTCGCGAGACCATCGGCCAGTCGGTCGATTCCTCGGCCATGATCATGGTGCCCGGGTATTGCTCATGGGTCACCGTGTTCAGTTCACGCAGAAACTCGATGGCCTCGAGGTTTTCACGTCCACCGTACCGGTTAGGCAACCAGTCGCCTGCTTCACGGGAATAGTCAAGGTATATCATCGATGCTACGGCATCGACACGCAGGCCATCGATATGAAACGCCTCCAGCCAGTACATCGCATTTGCAAACAGGAAATTTTTTACTTCGTGACGACCGTAGTTGAAGATCAAGGTGTCCCAGTCACGGTGTTCACCACGCCGTGGGTCTTCGTGTTCGTAGAGTGCCGTGCCGTCAAAGCGCGACAGGCCGTGTGCATCCTTGGGGAAATGGGCCGGCACCCAGTCGAGCAGTACGCCTATGCCGTGCTGGTGGCAGTAATCGACAAAGTAGCGGAAATCATCCGGCGTACCGAAGCGACTGGTCGGTGCATAGTAGCCCATGGTCTGGTACCCCCACGAGCCATCGAAGGGATGTTCACAAACCGGCAACAGTTCGATGTGCGTGAAGCCCATCTCCTGTACGTAGGCCACCAGCTCATGGGCGAGTTCACGGTAATTGAGAAAGCTGTCATTCGCACCCCGGCGCCATGAGCCCAGATGCACCTCGTAGATCGATAAGGGCTCGTGCAACCAGTCGTGTTCATGGCGGTGCTTTACCCAGTCCTCATCCTGCCAGGTATAGTTATCCGGTTCGGTAACAATCGCGGCGGTAGCCGGTCTTACCTCGAACTCGTTGGCATAGGGGTCGGTCTTGATGAACAGGCGATCATTATATCGAGACAGGACTTCAAACTTGTACACGGAGCCGCTGCCCAGGCCGGGGATAAACAACTCCCATACGCCGCCAGGACGGTGACGCATCGGGTGCAGACGGCCATCCCAGTGGTTGAAGTCGCCGACTACGCTGACGCGTGCGGCATTC
>JASFJH010000033.1:0-11601 GCA_050122215.1 Granulosicoccaceae bacterium
CAGAAACCGCACAATAAAACGAGGCCGGCAATGACCCTGGTTATCATCGTTGCTGTTCGTCCCCTGTAATATCCTTGCGGGATGAGGACTCATCCGGCATCGGTGTTGATGAACTGACAATCGGCGCGTAGGGAAGAATGCCGCGCACACTGTTCGTGTAGCCATTGTGGTTAACAAGGTAGGCATTCAGCTTTGACTCGACTGCCGGTTGCTGCACATTCCATTTGACATTATTGACCCGCACCCACTCGACGTCTTGCGGTGCCGTCGACGTGGTGGCGGCCACCTGTGTCACGCCGCTATCAACACCTGCTTGTTGCTGCACGGTCAGCACCGCGACGACGGCGACCGTCGCAGCGACGGCGAACCCCGCGGCCTGACGAACGAATGCTGGCATTTTCCGGCGTCGCGGGGCCAGTACGACCGGTTCAGCTTCAAGTGCCCTGCTGACACGCCGGGCAAAACCACTATCGATCTGCTCGGGCAGGTTGCCGCGCAGCGTATCACTGATCAAATGGTAGCTTGCCCAGCGCCTGCGCGCCTGGTTGTCATCGCGTAACTGCTCGACAAGCTTTGAGGCGCTACGCTCATCAAGTTCGCCATCGACGAGACCCGAAACCTGTTCTGCGTATTCATCCTTCATGGCATATCACCTGTATATCATTAAACTGTTCATTCGCGCTCTTCCAGAAAGGGACGTATGCGCTGGTCAATTGCTTCACGCGCCCGGAAAATCCGGGAACGCACCGTCCCCACCGGGCAGGACATTGCAGTGGCAATATCCTCGTAACTCAAACCGTCAAACTCGCGCAGGGTGATGGCCGTGCGCAGGTCCTCGGGTAAATCCTCGATCGCGGCGTATACGGCCTGTTCGAGTTCGTCTTTCATCAGCATGCGCTCCGGGGTCGCAAAATCCTTCAACCCCGAGGCATTCTCATACTGTTCGGCGTCACTCGCCTCGATATCATCTTTTGGCGGTCGGCGCCCCATCGCAACCAGGTAATTCTTCGCCGTATTGATCGCGATCCGGTACAGCCAGGTATAGAAGGCACTGTCACCACGGAACTTCGCCAATGCCCGGTAGGCCTTGATAAAAGCTTCCTGCGCCACATCCTGTGCCTCATAAGGGTCACGGATATACCTCGAAATCACCTTCAACGTCTTGTTCTGGTATTTGAGTACCAGTATATCGAACGCCTTTTTGTCACCCTTCTGGACACGCGCTACGAGTTCCTGGTCGTCTATACTGTCGCCCATTCGGGCCCCCTCTGTACCACAGGCAGTACTAACCACCTGCTCAATAGACCATCATGTTGTGGAAAAGTTCGCCTGATTCAAGGCTTTATTATATCCTCATGACAATATGCTGGAGAACAATCGCAAAATCTACGATGTCCTTGTAATAGGTGGCGGTATTGCCGGCCTCAGCCTGGCGCTGCGCCTGGCTGATCGCAGCCGGATTGCCATTATAGCCAAGGGCCAATTAACTGAAAGTGCCAGTTTCTACGCCCAGGGCGGGATTGCCGCTGTGCTCGACGAACAGGATTCTTTCGAGACCCATATAACCGATACGCTCAATGCCGGCGCCGGCCTGTGCGATCCGGATATTGTCCGCTATACGGTCGAAAATGGCCCCGAATGTGTGCAGTGGCTGATCGATCAGGGCGTGCTGTTTACCCGTGAACCCGGCGAGGGCGGGCATAATAGCTACCACCTGACGCGTGAAGGCGGCCATACCCGGCGCCGTGTCATCCATGCCGCGGATATGACCGGCAAGGCCGTCGAGACGACGCTGGTCGAAAAGGTCCGCGGCCATGACAATATCGATATCTTCGAACATCACATTGCCATCGACCTGATTACCTCGCGCAAACTGGGGCTGGCCGGCAACCGCTGCCACGGCGCCTATGTCCTCGACCGTAACGCCGGCCATGTGCGCGTCTTCACCAGCCATAATGTGGTGCTGGCAACCGGTGGCGCGAACAAGGTCTACCTGTATACGACCAATCCCGATGTCTCCACCGGCGACGGCATCGCCATGGCCTGGCGCGCCGGCTGTCGTATCGCCAACATGGAATTTATCCAGTTCCACCCGACCTGCCTGTATCACCCGAAGGCCAAGAACTTTCTCATGAGCGAGGCACTGCGTGGTGAAGGTGCGCGACTCTTGCTGCCGGACGGCACCCGCTTTATGCCCAAATATGACAAACGCGGGGAACTCGCGCCGCGAGATATCGTGGCAAGGGCCATCGATAACGAGATCAAACGCCACGGTATCGACTACGTACATCTCGATATCAGCCACAAGCCGGCTGAATTCATCCGCAGCCATTTCCCTAACATCTACGCCAGGTGCAAGGAATTCGGCTATGACATCACCCGCGAACCGGTACCGGTCGTGCCGGCCGCACACTATACCTGTGGCGGGGTACTGACCGATCGCCACGGTCGCACGGATGTCGACGGCCTGTACGCGATTGGGGAAACGGCCTGTACCGGGCTGCACGGGGCGAACCGCCTGGCGAGCAACTCGTTGCTCGAATGCCTTGTATTTGCCAAGGCCGCGGCCGAAGACATCACGCCGCAACTGGACAAACTGCCTGTGCCGCCGCCATTGCCGGCATGGGATGAAAGCCGCGTCACCGACTCGGATGAAGAGGTTGTGGTCAGCCACAACTGGCACGAACTGCGCCAGTTCATGTGGGATTACGTCGGCATTGTGCGCACCAACAAGCGCCTGCAGCGCGCCAGGCGTCGTGTCGAGTTGTTGATCAATGAGATCGACGACTATTACGGTAATTTCCGTGTCAGCAATGACCTGATCGAATTGCGTAACCTGGCACTGGTGGCACTGCTGATCATCAACAGTGCCATGCAACGCAAGGAAAGCCGTGGCTTGCACTATACACTCGACTACCCCGCCAGCGATGAGCAATTGGCCTTACACAATACGGTACTGGTACCGGAGTCTTATTCCCCGGCTGGACAGCATGACGACGCTCAAACTGCCTGACTCCAGCACAAATACCTCACGATGCCGCGATAACCGCCTTGCTGGTTAGCAGCTTTACACAGGTACGCCGGTAGTTCTCCGGACCCAGCGCATCAGACATGAGTATCACCACGCGTTTTCGCCATGTGCCTGGACAGCTGAATTGCAGGATCATCATCCCGGGCAGCAGGATGCTGTCACCCCGCAACATGGCCTGTTCACACTGCCCGGATTGATAGTGAATTTGCCAGCGACCATCTGAATAGCGGTGCAGTTCAGTCACAACATCTTGCCGGGTGCGGCTAACATAACAACGGTAAAATCTTTGCCCTTGCAGAACAAGCAAGGGGAAACCGGCGAGAAACCAGGCACTGCCAAACATGGCCAGTAACAACAGCATACCCCCACCAAACAGGCTGGTAACAAGGACAAGCAACTGTAATCGTCGGGACGTGCCGCACTGAATATGCAGCGGTGCAACCTTTCTATTCGGGGATGGCTGAAATGAATGTCGCAAGAGTCACTTCCCTGTGTGGTCCGCAATAACATCGATATTAGTTGATCACTGTAGCACACGCCCGTCTCCGTTCACCATGCTCGACCACACCTGTTGGCCGGGGTACGCTAAATGGTTATTTGTACGGGGATAGGCTGCCTGGCAGCACATCCGGGATACCGGATCCCGATATTTTGGCATGGTATGATTAGACTGGTTCCAGCTGTTAACACCCTGCCGACCCGGCAGGCATTACCCGGAGACGACTATGCAGGCCGAATGGCAACAATTTCTGACCGCGCAAGGCGCACATATCAAGGATGGTGTGGTGACACATTTTTCTTCGCCGGCAGACGAAACGAATGCCGTGCTCCATGGCAGTTCCGTGGCAGCGCTGACCCACCTCGGAGTTATCAGGGTCAGTGGTGCCGACGCCCGCACGTTCCTGCATAACCAGCTCAGCAATGATATCGAACACCTCGAGGCCGACAACTGGCGACTGGCTGCCTATTGCTCACCCAAGGGCCGCACCCTGGCCGTGTTACGCATTTTCCCCGGCCCTGACGCAAGCTTATATATCATTCTGCCGCGTGACATCATTGAGCCGACGCTCAAACGTCTGCGAATGTTTGTCCTCATGTCACAGGTCACACTCGATGATGTCAGTCATGAATACGGCATTGTTGGTGTAAGCGGTAGCGCTGCCTCGCAACAGCTAGCAACAAAACCGGGAGATGCACGGCTCGCCTGGGATGAGAATGTCGCGATCCTCAAACTTGGAAATCAACCCGAACGCATTTTGCTCGTTGGCAGCCTGGCCGAACTCGAACGCTACTGGTCTGAACTGGCCACATCCGCCACGCCCGTCGGCGTGCCGGCCTGGCAGTTACTGGATATCCATAGCGGCGATCCGCAGGTGTTTGCCACGACCGTCGACAGCTTTGTCCCGCAAATGCTGAATATGCACGCCATTGAGGGCATCAGCTTCAAGAAAGGCTGCTACCCGGGACAGGAAATCGTGGCCCGCATGTACTATCTCGGCAAGCTGAAACGGCGCATGTATCTTGCCCATGCCGAGCAGGATACGCCACCGGCACCGGGCGATGAATTGTTCGCCAGTAGCAATGATCAGGGTGCAGGGCGAGTCGTGATGGCCAGCCCCGCCCATGGTGGCGGGGTCGATCTGCTGTTCGTCGCCCCCATCAGTAATGTCGAGGCCGGGCCATTACATATCGGTTCTGCCGAGGGTACGGCACTCGAGATCCTGCCCCTGCCCTATGATGTACCGCTCGAACGCAAGGCGAGCTAAGCGCAGCCTTGCATACACTGGTTGTTGATGTTGAAGAAACAAGCAGTCATCGGCCGCCTGTCATGCCGTACCTACTGTTGCGGGCGCATGTGCGGGAACAACAAGACATCCCGGATGGAAGGGGCGTCGGTAAACAGCATCACCAGCCGGTCAATGCCGATACCCTCGCCTGCGGTTGGCGGCAGGCCATGTTCAAGCGCCATGACATAATCGGCATCAAAATGCATGGCCTCAACATCACCGGCATCCTTTTGTTCAACCTGTTCACGAAAACGCTCGGCCTGGTCTTCCGGATCATTCAGTTCCGAAAAGCCATTCGCGATCTCACGTCCTCCAACAAAGAATTCGAAGCGATCCGTGACAAACGGGTCATCATCATTGCGCCGCGCCAACGGTGAAACCTCTGCCGGATAGGCAGTGATGAAAGTCGGTTCCTTGAGCCTGTGTTCAACCGTTTTTTCAAAGATCTCGATCTGTACCTTGCCCAGACCATAGCTGTCCTTGATCGGAATCTCGAGTGCCTCGGCCACGGCACGTGCCTGTGCCAGATCATCAAGCTGGGCCTCGGTCACGTCCGGGTTGTAATGCAGGATTGCCTGCTTGACTGACATACGCGTAAACGGCTTGCCGAAATGATATTCCTCGCCCTGGTAGGTCACTGTCGGCGTGCCCAGCACTTCCTCGGCCAGTCCACGCAACAGGATCTCGGTCATGTCCATGAGATCGTGATAATCGGCATACGCCTCGTAGAATTCGAGCATCGTAAATTCCGGGTTATGCCGGGTCGACAAACCTTCATTCCGGAAGTTGCGGTTAATCTCGTACACCCGCTCAAACCCGCCTACCACGAGTCGCTTCAGGTACAACTCCGGCGCAATACGCAAATACAACTGCATATCGAGCGCGTTATGGTGCGTCATAAACGGCCGTGCTGCGGCACCACCGGGAATACCCTGCATCATCGGTGTTTCTACCTCGATAAAGGCACGTTCATTGAGGAAGTTACGTATGTAATTGATGATCTGCGTACGCACGCGGAAGGTGTTACGTGATACCTCGTTCATGATCAGATCGAGGTAGCGCTGGCGATAGCGCGACTCCTGGTCAACCAGGCCGTGGAATTTTGCCGGCAACGGACGTAGTGACTTGGTCAACAGTTTTATATTGTCGACCTTGACCGACAGTTCACCCGTCCTGGTGCGGAACAACACGCCTTCTGCGCCAACAATGTCACCGATATCCCACTTTTTGAATTGCTGGTTATAAAAACCCTCCGGCAATTCATCGCGAGTCACGTATAACTGGATCTGCCCCGACATATCCTGGATATGTGCAAATGACGCCTTGCCCATAATACGGCGGGTCATCATACGGCCGGCCACCCTGACGCGCAGCTGTGCCTTGTCCAGTGCCTCGGCATCCATGTCGTTATATTTGGCATGTATCTCACCGGTCATGACATCACGGCGAAAATCATTCGGGAAGGCAATACCCTCTTCGCGAAGCAAGGCGAGCTTCTCGCGGCGCTGGGCAATTTGTTCGTGTTCGTCGTTTTCAGGCATTGTGTTCTGTCACTGTCTTGAATGTTTGTAGTCTAGCATGTCTCTTACAGACCCTGTTTCAAACTGGCCTCGATAAACTGATCCAGTTCACCATCCAGCACGGCCTGGGTATTGCCGGTTTCTACGCCGGTACGCAAATCCTTGATACGTGCTTGATCCAGCACATAGGAGCGGATCTGGCTACCCCAGCCGATGTCGGATTTAGTGTCTTCCACCATCTGTTGATCGGCCTGGCGTTTCTTCATCTCCAGCTCGTACAACTTGGCCTTGAGCTGTTTCATGGCTGTGGCCTTGTTCTTGTGCTGGGAACGATCGTTCTGACACTGTGTCACGATGCCGCTCGGCGCATGGGTAATACGCACGGCGGACTCGGTACGGTTAACATGCTGGCCACCGGCACCGCTGGCACGGTACACATCAATACGCAGATCCGCCGGGTTGATCTCTACATCAATATCTTCCTCGATTTCCGGCGAGACGAACACGGCCGAAAACGAGGTATGGCGACGATTGCCCGAATCAAACGGCGATTTGCGTACCAGGCGATGTACACCGGTTTCGGTGCGTAGCCAGCCGAAGGCGTACTCACCATCAAACTTGATGGTGGCCGATTTAATACCCGCCACTTCACCGGCAGACACTTCAATCAGCTCGGTCTTGAAACCGTGCTTTTCACCCCAGCGCAGGTACATGCGCAACAGCATTTCCGCCCAGTCCTGCGCCTCGGTTCCCCCGGAACCGGCCTGGATATCGAGAAAGGCATTGTTCGGATCCATCTTGCCGGAGAACATGCGGCGGAATTCAAGCCTGGCGAGTTCCTGGTCGAAGGTCTCGAGATCAGCAATCACCGCCTCGGCCGTACCGGTGTCGCCCTCGGCCTCGGCCAGTTCGAGTAATTCCTGCGCCTCATCGATGCCGCTACCCAGTCTGCCCAGGCTATCCACCACCTGCTCGAGTGCGGCACGTTCACGACCCAGTGCCTGGGCTTGCTCGGGATCGTTCCAGATTTCAGGATTTTCGAGTTCGCGCTTGACCTCGATCAGGCGTTCGGCTTTGCTCTCGTAGTCAAAGGTACCCCCTCAGCGCTTCGGAGCGCTCCCGGAGATCCTTGATTTGGGCATAGACAGGATTTAATTCCAGCATTGAATGTGCTTCACAGGTTTGCAGCCAAGATTGGCGGCATAGGGTACTACAGGCGGCGCGTCCGACCAACCGTCAATCTATAATCTCGATATGTTCGACCACCAGTTGCGGACTACGCCGACCGGCGTATTCATTCACATCGAGTCGATAAACCAGGCGCAGGCAACTCACCTGATCGGGCCAGTCGGCATCGGTCTGGAAAAAGGCGATCGCATCGATGCTGCCCTGACCACCCTCACCCTGCACAACCAGCTTCAGGTGCTTCTCGCCGACAATGCGGCGCTTGATCAGCGTAAACTCGCCCTCGAACACAGGTTCCGGAAAGGCCTGCCCCCACGGTCCGGCCTCACGTAACAGTTCGGCCACTTCAAGATTCAGTTCATGCGCGGCCAGTTCACCATCGGTATGCACCACGCCCTGCAAATCATCCTGTTGCAGGTGGCGGCGCACCTCGTCATCAAAGGCCTCGGCAAAGGCAGTGAAGTTTTCCTCGGCCAGACTCAGGCCAGCCGCCATCGCATGACCGCCAAACTTGCTGAGCAATTGCGGATGACGCGCGGCTACCGCATCCAGTGCATCGCGGATATGCAGACCCGGTACGGAACGCGCCGAGCCTTTCAGTTCGCCCTCGCCTGCCCGGGCAAAGGCGATTACCGGACGATGCAGGCGATCCTTGATGCGCCCGGCAAGAATACCGATCACACCCTGGTGCCAGTCGGGTTCATACAGGCACAGCCCGAACGGCATAGCCTGCTCATCATCAAGATGCAGGGCCTCGACGATTGCCAATGCCTGCTGTTGCATGTCCTGTTCGATATCACGACGGGCCTGGTTCAGTTCATCGAGCCGCTGCGCCATGGCACGCGCCGCCTGCATATCATCGGTGAGCAGGCACTCGATACCAAGCGACATGTCCTCAAGGCGGCCCGCGGCATTCAGGCGTGGCCCGACAGCAAAACCAAGATCCGAGGCAACCAGTCGCTGCGAGCGACGCCCGGCGATTTCCAGCAGCGCCTGTATACCCGGCACACATTCACCGGCACGAATCCGCGCAATGCCCTGCGCGACCAGTACCCGATTGACCACATCGAGCGGCACCACATCGGCCACCGTCCCCAGCGCGACGAGATCCAGCAGTTGCGCGAGATTCGGACCCTGCTCACCACGCATCTCGCGCAAGTGTGCGCGCAGGGCCAGCAACAGGTAAAACGCCACGCCGACACCGGCAATATTTTTACCCGGAAACTGATCGCCCGGCTGGTTCGGGTTAACAATCGCATCGGCGCAGGGCAGGGTCTCTGCCGGCAGGTGATGATCGGTTACCAGCACCTGCATGCCGGCCTCGCGTGCCGCCGCGACGCCGGCATGGCTGGAGATACCATTATCTACCGTGATGAGTAACTGCGGTTGACGTTGTGCCGCCAGCGCGACGATCTCCGGGGTCAGGCCGTAGCCATACTCGAAACGGTTCGGCACGAGATAATCCACACGCTCGAAACCAAATAACTTCAGGCCACGCATCATCAAGGCGCAACTGGTAGCGCCATCGGCATCAAAGTCGGCGACTATGAGGACGCGCTGTTGTTCATCACGCGCCTGGCACAACAGTTCGACAGCCGTAGCAATACCCGACAGGCTGCGGTAATCCGGCAAGGCTGCAAGTCCGCGCTGCAGTTCATCACTGTGTTGCACATCCCGGGCAGCATAGATGCGTGCCAGCAGGTCGGGTATCCCCGCCAGCAAAGGCACTTTCAGGCTTCGTTGTACAACCTGTTTTTGATTTTGTGGTGACATAGTTATTGTTACGCCGCGTTTTCTTGCTGACAGAGCTGCACGATTGTTTTTTGTCGACGCAGCAATCGGCGCCACCAGCCTTTGTAGCTGGTCGCGATCAGTGTATAGCCGTGTTGACCGCCAAGATAAAACGTGCAGCGCTGCAGGGCAGCATCCTGCATGGCCGTGGCAAGTGGTACCAACCAGTCCCGTTCCAGGGTAGCCAGCTTGCTGCACAGACTGGCCGCATCATCTGCCGCTACCAGGGGCAAATGCACAAGGTGCGCACCGCTGCCAGTCTGCGCCAGCCAGGCAGTGAAATTCTCAGGCAGCGGACGATATTCAATCTGCTGCAAGCGACTCAGCCCCTTCACGAACACATCGTTACTGCTGCAGCTGCTATAGGCAGGGCGCCCGGTTTGTTCAGGCTCGCCGTTGCCCCACGGCCATACGCCATTGATCGGCATGAGGCCGCGCGCCACGCGGTTTTCGTTGACCGCATGCGAATGCAACAACATCTGGATCTCGTTGAGCACGTGTCGCCACCATGCTGCGTCATCACCTGTCGGCATAGCCGGCAAAATATTGCGTCCAACGACGTCCGCAAGTGGCGTAAAGCGGGTATCGCCTGCCGCTTTACCTTGCAGGTACCAGCGTTGCGGGGTCGGTGCGATCACCTGCAGGCCATCGTCATGCAACAATTCATTGACGGCAGCCACGAGCTGCTGCGCCTCGTGCTGCTCAATCCGGAAATGCGTGCTGTCGTATAACAGCACATGGTCCCTATCCGGCATCAGGTGAACGGGGTCAAGGCATAACAGGGGCTGCGTGGCCCGCTCACCCGTATCGGCAAGCCAGTTCAGGGCTGCCACAGGTATTGACGGAGCCGCCCGTACCGCAAACAGCTCGCACAGCGTATGCTGCAGGGATTCTGTTGCCAGCGGGAAGGCATCGGCGCGCGTTAACAGGGCTGCCAGCGAGGATAATGGCTCGACTGTACCGCCACATAGCTGCTGTTCGCCATACTCACACAACCACTTGCACGCGGCATTGTCCTGCGCCGCGTGCAGCGGGACGATCAGCGTCAGTTGCCGTTCGTCCGTCGCCATCGGTGAATCAGGACATGTTGTCGAGAATGGCCGTCTTCACTGCAGCCAGTGTCGCGTCCACCGTCATCATCGGTCCCGTGCTTTGCTTGATCGCCGTATCCGGATCTTTGAGGCCGTGACCGGTCAGGGTACAGATCACCTTGCTGCCTTCCGGGATCTTGCCGCTATCAATGTCGCGCAAGGCGCCTGCCAGTGAGGTCGCCGAGGCCGGCTCACAGAAGATACCTTCCTTCTCGGCCAGCAGTTTCTGCGCGGCAAGAATTTCCTCGTCAGTGCATTCATCAAACCAGCCGTCAGATTCTTTCTGCACTTTCCAGGCCTTGTCCCAGCTTTGCGGGTGGCCGATACGGATCGCGGTGGCGACAGTTTCCGGATTATCAACCATATCACCACGCATAAATGGCGCAGCACCTGCTGCCTGGTAACCCACCATGCGCGGGCGATTGTTGACGAGGCCATGCTCGAAATATTCAGAGTAGCCCATCCAGTGCGCGGTGATGTTGCCGGCATTACCGACGGGCAGACAGTGGAAATCCGGTGCGGATTCAAGTTCTTCAATGATCTCGAAGGCCGCAGTTTTCTGTCCCTGCAGACGGTACGGGTTGATGGAGTTGACGATGGTCACCGGTGCTTCCTCGGCAACATCCTTGACCAGTTGCATACCCTCATCAAAGTTACCCTTGATCTGGATCACGACGGCACCGTGCATCATGGCCTGTGACAGTTTGCCCAGGGCAATCTTGCCCTCCGGGATCAGAACGAACGCCGTGATGCCGGCACGCGCGGCATAGGCCGCGGCGGCGGCGGAGGTGTTGCCTGTCGAGGCGCAAATGATGGCACGACTGCCCTCTTCCACCGCCCTGGTCACGGCCATAGTCATACCGCGGTCCTTGAAGGAGCCGGTCGGGTTGAGGCCTTCGTACTTGACATAGATATCGACGTTCTTGCCAATCTCACGCGGTATATTATTCAGGCGAATCAGTGGCGTGTTGCCCTCACCAAGGCTGATCAGGCGAGTGTCATCTGAGACCGGCAGGCGGTCGCGGTATTTTTCAATCAGGCCGGTGTAACGTGGTCGGAAAGGCATGGCTCTTACTCCATTTAATCAATTCGTTTAACTGGCATCGAGTGCTTCGACGCGAATACGGATCACTTCACCGTGCACCGTATCGAGTTGTTCTATTGCTGCAATCGCATCATTCATCCGCTTCTCACGG
>JASFJH010000034.1:0-11387 GCA_050122215.1 Granulosicoccaceae bacterium
CGGCACCTGCGATCTGCGCGCGTTTGACTGTGAAGAGATCAACTGCGCGATCGCCGCAGCCGGCGCGCTGATGCAGTATGCGCGACATACCCAGCGTACTGCCCTGCCGCATATCCGGCAATTGCAGCGCGAACGGCATGATGCCTATATCCATATCGATGCGGCGAGCCGCCGTCACCTGGAAATCGACACGAACCTGTCCGGCAGTGAAAGCCACACGCTCGCTACCGTCATGGACCATACGGCAACCGTTATGGGCGCACGCCTGCTGCGCCGCTGGCTGCACCGGCCATTGCGCGACCATGGCGTGTTACGCGGACGCTACCAGGCAGTGGCCTGCCTGCTCGAGGCGCAACGCCACCTGGATTTTTATGCACTGTTGCGACATGTGCCGGATATGCAGCGTATCCTGGCGCGTGTCGCGCTGCGCTCGGCGCGGCCGCGCGATCTGCACGGCCTGCGCACGGTGTTTGGCCTGCTACCCGCACTGCAGGCACAACTGGCCGGGATCGACAGCCCCCTGCTGGCCGAGCTGGCCAGTCGCATCGGCAGCTACCCTGATCTGCACGCCTTGCTACAGGCGGCACTGATCGACAACCCACCCGTACTGATCCGCGATGGCGGTGTGATCGCCGACGGTTTCGATGCCGAGCTCGACGAACTACGCCAGATCGCACGGCATGCCGATGAGTACCTGCTCGAACTCGAACAACGCGAACGGACCCGCACCGGCATCCAGACCCTGAAGGTTCGCTACAACAAGGTACATGGCTATTACATCGAGGTCGGCCGCGTCCATGCCGACAACGTACCGGCCGATTACGAACGCCGCCAGACCCTGAAGGCCAGCGAGCGTTACATCATTCCCGAACTGAAAAGCTTCGAGGAACGCGTGCTCGGCGCGCGCGAACGCGCACTGGCCCGGGAAAAGGCGTTGTATGAAGCCCTGTTCGATCGGCTCATCGAAGCACTCGCCACGTTGCAGACCACGGCCGATGCGCTCGCTACGCTCGATGTGCTGCAATCGCTGGCCGAACGTGCCGAGAGCCTCGACCTGCATGCCGCCACGTTGACCGACGAGCCGGGGTTGCAGTTGCAGGACTCGCGCCACCTTGTCGTCGAGCAGGCACAGGCCACGCCATTTGTGCCGAATGATGTCTGGCTCGACAACGACACACGCATGCTGATCATCACGGGGCCGAATATGGGCGGTAAATCGACCTACATGCGACAGATCGCATTGTGCGTCATCCTCGCGCATATTGGCAGCTATATCCCGGCCAGTTCGGCGACATTCGGCCCAATAGACCGCATTTTCACACGCATTGGCGCGGCCGACGACCTTGCCGGCGGACGTTCGACCTTCATGGTGGAAATGACTGAAACTGCAATGATTCTGCACAACGCCACCGATCACAGCCTCGTCATCATGGACGAGGTCGGCCGTGGCACAAGCACCTACGATGGCCTGGCTCTGGCCTGGGCCTGTGCCGAGAAGCTCGCCAGTGCGCCCCGGCCGTTCACGCTGTTTGCGACCCATTATTTCGAGCTAACCGGGCTCGCCGAACAACTGCAGGCGGCGGATAATCTTCACTTTGATGCAGCAGAACGGGGCGATGGCGTGATCTTCCTGCACAAGGCCAGACCCGGCCCGGCCAGCCGCAGCTATGGCCTGCAGGTCGCCGCCCTGGCCGGGCTGCCGGCGGATGTCCTGGCGCGCGCCCGCAGCGTGCTGGCCGAACTGGAAAACCGGCCGGTCGAATATGCGCCAGGCGACGAAGCCATGGCTGAAAGCCGTTTCCAAACCGATTCACTGCGGCAATTCCTGCAGGCCGTCGACCCGGACAGCCTCAGCCCGAAACAGGCACTCGAACTGCTCTACGAGCTGAGCCGACTCGCCGGGGATACATAACGCCAGTGCAGTGCCTTGCATACGCACTCGCCATAGAGACGGATAGTGGATAATATAAACAAACTGTTAACCAGGCAGACGGGAGAGACGACGACATGACCTATGTTGTGACGGAAAATTGTATCAAGTGCAAGTACACCGACTGTGTCGACGTGTGCCCGGTCGACTGTTTCCATGAAGGCCCTAATTTCCTCGTCATCGATCCCGAAGAATGCATTGACTGCACACTGTGTGAACCCGAGTGCCCCATCAATGCCATCTTCAGCGAGGACGACCTGCCGGACGACCAGCAACAATTCCTCGAACTCAACGCCGAGCTCGCACAGGGCTGGCCGGTCATTAATGAAGTCAAAGAGCCGCCACCCGATGCCGACGAATGGCGCGACAAGCCCGGCAAGCTCAAGTACCTGGAACGCTGATCTCCCCTGAATATGCCCGGCAACGACGCCAGCCCTGACGAGCGGGCTTACGGCTCTGTGCAGCTTTTGCCCTATTGCGCAGATCCACTTGACCATGTCGCACGCAGCATCATTCAAGCACACCGCGATGCGCTGCCCGATCTCGATACGCTGATCATCATGTCTGCCAACCCGGCCGCAGCACCACGCCTGCGACAACGGCTGCTGCATCATGCCAACAAAGCCGGTTATCCCTGCCTGCTCGGGCCGCACATCACGACCCTGCGCGACTGGATCGACAACCAGTACGGCTGCGCACACAGCACGCTTGCCGCACAGGAGAAGATCCTGATCCTGTTATCGGCCTTGCGCCAGCACAAACATCTGCCGGGTGCCGAACAACCCTGGCTGCTGGCCGACAACCTGCTGACCCTGTTCAACGAACTGGACCGCCAGCATATTGAACTGGGTGACAGCCTCGGGGACTTTACCGACACGCTGCGTCACGCCTATGGCCATGATGACAACGACAAACCTGTGATCAGTGAACACCTCGATCGCGAATCCCGGTTGGTCTATACGCTGTGGCAGGCCTGGCGTGAACAACTGCGGCAGCAAGGTTGTATTGATAACCATGACGACTATCGCCACAAGCTTGCCCAATCACGCAACGACACACGATCCTGGCGCTTCTGGCTGGTCGGGATCGATCATCTCATACCGGCAGAAAACGGCTGGTTGCAACACATGCTGGCACGGCAACAGGCCAGCCTGATCGTACAGGGCAACAGCCACAGCTACCCGGACAGTCATCCCGATGCCGTGGCCAACACGCTGCTGGCGCACCTGCAAACCGCGCCATGCGGGCAGGCGCATGACACGCCCCGGGCCTCACAATTTATCGACAGCGTGTATGACAACCGGCTCAATGATTTCGCCCGCCGCGCCGATGCGTTTGCACAGCACTGCCCTGCCTCACCAGTCCAGGAACAACTCAGTGTGTTACATGCCGAGAGCGAGGAGCAGCAGGCGCTTGCCGTCGAGCTGCAAGTGCGGCTGTGGTTGCAACAGGGCAAACAACAGGTCGGTATCGTCACCCAGGACCGGCGACTCGCGCGGCGTATCCGCGCGCTGCTGGAACGCGCCAATATCGTCCTGCATGACAGTGCCGGCTGGGCCCTGTCGACGACGAGTGCCGCCGCGGCACTGGAACGCTGGCTCGAGTGCATCGAACTCGATTTCGATTACATCCCGCTGCTCGACCTGCTCAAATCCGCGTTTATTGATCCGGCTATTGATACCGACGACTTGCGACAACTCGTGTACCGCTTTGAACAGGACATCATCGTCAACGAGGCCGTGACCAGTGGCCTGTCACGCTACAGGCACCAGCTCGACTCGCGACGTGAACGCCTGCAGTTGAACTGGCCGGACGACATCTATAACCACATCAGCGCACTGCTCGACACACTCGAGCATGCCGCCGCCCCCCTGCGACGCTTTGACCGACAACGCATGCATGATGCGAGTGCCTGGCTGGAGGCATTGCTGGAAAGCCTGCGACGTCTCGGCATGCTCGCCCGCTTCGAAAAAGATGCGGCTGGCAACCGTATCGTCGAAGAAATCGGGCAATTACTAAGCGCGGCGCAGCGCTACCCGTTGCGCATGTCGCACAATGAATTGCGTAACTGGCTGGCACGCTGCCTGGAACAGTACACCTTCAAGCCCGCCTCCCCGGCTCAGGCCGTGCAGTTGCTCGACCTGTCGCAGGCCCGGCTCATGCGCTTCGATGCCCTGGTTATTGCCGGTACTGACCGTGCACACCTGCCCGGCACGCCCGTGGTCGAACCGTTCTTCAATGAGGCAGTCAGGCTGTCGCTTGGCCTGCCCGGTTACGAACAGGAGGTGAACCGCCGCTTTCATGCCTTCCGTTGCCTGCTCGATGCCGCCGATGAGATCCTGCTGACCACGCACCGCATCAACATGAATGGCGACCCGGTACTGGACAGCCCCTGGCTGGAGGCACTGATCCGCTTCCATGCACGCGCCTATGGCAATGACCTGGAAAACACGGCGCTGCACGCCCAACTGGCCAGCAGCACTGCCGTGATCCGCGACACGCGCACCGCGTTGCCGGCGCCTGGCCAGCAACCGGCGCCGGAAGTTGCCCGGCCACTGCGTGCCGAACGCATCAGCGCCTCCGATTACCAGCGCCTGGTCGATTGTCCGTATCGTTATTACGCCAGCCGTTGCCTGGGCCTGCGCGCACCGGATGAAATCAGCGAGGTGCTGGGCAAAAACGAGTTCGGCGAACGCATCCATCTTTGCCTGCAGGCCTTCCATACGCCGGTTGACTGGCTGCCACCCCCCTTCGCGCAGATTGTCACAACGGCCAACCGCAGCGAGGCCATCGCCCACCTGGAGAAAATTTCCCGGGCCGTGTTTGCCAGGGACATCGACAGCCACTTCGAACACCGTGACTGGTACCGGCAATGGCAACAGACCATACCGGCCTACATCGACTGGCAAATCAGACGCGCCTCCAAGTGGCAAGTACATATTACCGAGGAAAAACGCAGCAGTGATATCAAAGGAATCATGCTGCCGTTGTACGGCCGGCTGGATCGCATCGACAACCATGCCGAGCAACTTGCGATCATCGACTACAAGACCGGCAGCACGGCGTCAAAACCGGAAGTCGAACAAGGCGAATCCGTACAACTGCCTTTTTACGCACTGCTGTACGGAGAACATGTGCACAGTGTCGAGTACCTGGCGATTGATACGCGTGAGCACACGGTAAAGAGCAAAGTAACGCTGGCCGATGACGAACTCGACACGCTTGTTAGCGAACATCATGCAAGACTGGCCGTACTCGCTGACACATTGTTGCAGGGCCGGCCGCTCCCGGCCTGGCCGGGCAAGGCCTGCCAGTATTGCGAGATGGATGGCCTGTGCCGCCATGAAGACTGGCAGGATACCCTCGGGGTCAACGCATGAACGCCGTCAGCCAGGCAACCCGCCCGGATAGCAACGCCACGGTCAGCGCCTCGGCGGGCAGCGGCAAGACCTGGATGCTGGTCACGCGTATCATCCGCCTGTTGCTGGCCGGTGCCCCGGCCGACGGCATTGTCGCGATCACCTTTACCCGCAAGGCCGCCGCCGAAATGCAGGAACGACTCATGCACCGGCTGAATGAACTGGCCTGCGCCGATGACGACACACTGCGCAGCCTGCTCGAGGCGATGTCGGTCAATACCGCGCCCGACTCGCGACTGCAGGCCCGCTCCCTGTATGAACAGCTGTTACGCAGCCGCAGGCAGCCAAACATCACGACCTTCCATTCCTTTTCCCAGCAACTGCTGCGACGCTTCCCGCTTGAGGCCGATGTGCCGGCAGCCTTCGAGTTGCTGGAACAAAACGCGCTGTTGATCAACGAGGCCCATGATGCGTTGTTGAACGAGGCCAACACCTCGCCTGACAGCGAGATCGCCCGCAGCCTGTTGACCCTGTATGAACACATCGGCAGTCAGCACAGCGTGCGCAAGGCGCTCGACAGTTTCCTCGAGCAACGTGTCGACTGGTGGGCCATGACACAGTCACTGGCAGCGCCGGTCGAACATTATCAGCAAGTGGTGCGCGAACTGTTCAGGGTTGATGGCATTGACAGCGATGCGTGTGCCTTTTTTCATGAACACACTGATGCCATCCGCGAATACGCCTGCCTGCGACGGCTGCACGACAACAAGACCAACATTGAGGCTGCCGATAAGGCTGAGCAGTCGCTTGCACAGGCAGACTACACGACTTTTAAAACGATCTTCTTCACAGGTCAGAACGAACCCAG
The DNA here is from genome assembly GCA_050122215.1 of Granulosicoccaceae bacterium. Taxonomy (GTDB): domain Bacteria; phylum Pseudomonadota; class Gammaproteobacteria; order AKS1; family AKS1; genus JASFJH01. Next base: position 6,158 of record JASFJH010000034.1, read on the forward strand.
AAAATTTTCTTCCAGCAAGGCGAGCGCGAAGGCACGTGGCGAGCAGCACGAACAACGCCTCATGGCCCTGCATGCGGAACTGTTGCAGGCCTGCCAACAACGCGAGGACCTGTTGCTGCGCGTGCATAATGCGCGCATCAATGTGGCGTGGTACGCGGCAGGCCATCGCTTCGTCGAGCACTACCAGGCAATCAAACACACCCGTCGTGTGCTGGATTTCAATGATCTCGAGTGGAAATCCTGTTACCTGCTGAATACCCATGACAACGCACACTGGATCCAGTACAAGCTCGACCAGCGTATTGATCATCTGCTGGTCGACGAGTTCCAGGACACCAACCCGGTGAACTGGCGCTTGTTACTACCACTGCTCGAGGAGCTGGCTGCGTCGGAGCAGGAACGTCAGCGTTCGGTATTCCTTGTCGGTGATACCAAGCAGGCGATTTATGGCTTCCGTCGTGCTGATTCGACCCTGTTCGAACAGGCACGAAACTGGCTGGAAGACAGACTGCATACCCGGCAAACGCCGCTGACCACCTCACGCCGCTCCGCCCCGGCGATCATGGATTTTGTCAACGCGGTGTTCGCGCGAGGGCCGTTACATGCCTTGCTGGACAACTTCGTCGAGCATGACACCTACCAGCAACACCTGTGGGGGCAGGTCGAGATCCTGCCCCTGGTCGGCGATGAGAAGGTTATTGAAGCTCCGGAGCAGGAAGGCCTGCGTGATCCCTTGCATATAGCCAAGCCGATGCCACAGGATCGGGCCGCTGCACTCGAGGCCGGGGCCATTGCACAGCGCATCCGGCAGTTGCTCGACAGCCGTGTGCTGATCGACGATGACGGTCAGCAACGACCGCTCAGCTGTTCGGACATTATCATTTTATTACGTGCCCGCACTGCGGCCAGTCATTACGAAACCGCGCTGCGCCAGGCCGGTATCCCCTACTTTGGCACCGAGCGTGGCACGCTGTTCGACTGCAGCGAAATCCAGGACATGCTGGCGCTACTCGACTGCCTGCTGACACCCTACAACAACCTGGCACTGGCCCGCATCCTGCGCAGCCCCGTATTCTCGCTGATCGACAACGAACTGGCCGAGGTCGCGATCCATGCCAAGCAGTCTGATTGCAACTGGTACACGGCACTCGGACAGCTGGCGCAGGATGGACAGCAAGATGTCTTCACGCAAAGCTGGGCGCTGCTGGCCAACTGGCATAACCTGGCCGGCAAGCTCCCGGTGCATGACCTGCTCGATCGGATTTACTGCGATGCGAATATCCTGGCCCGTTTCCAGGCAGCCAGTCCACCGCACCAGGCGTCCCGCATCCATGCCAACCTGGTGCGCTTTCTCGAACTGGCACTGGAGATCGACAGTGGCCGTTACCCGAGCCTGGAACAATTCCGCAATCACCTGAAGAACCTGCATAAACATGCCGCTGACAAAATGGATATTGCCCAGACCAGTGGTGATGAGAACCGTGTGCGCATCATGACTATCCACGGCGCCAAGGGTCTGGAAGCCCCGGTTGTCTTCCTTGCCGACAGCAACCGGACACCTGGCAACAAAACCGCCTGGAAGACCCTCGTCAACTGGCCTGCCGACCGTGCCGCACCCGAATATTGCCTGTTATTGCCACCGAACAGGCAACGCGACAGCATCCTGCAGTCGCTCGACAACACCCGCCTGCAGCGTGAAGCACGCGAAGAGGCCAACCTGTTATATGTCGCGCTGACCCGTGCCAAACACATGCTTATCATCAGTGGCCATGCGAAAAAACGTGACAAGCCGGGCAGCTGGTATGAACGGCTTTGCCAGCAACTCGGCGGTGATGAACTGGATATCGCCACGCAGGGGTATTGTCATCGCAGCGGTGAACAGACATACGGCGAGGCAGATACGGCTGATGCGACGCCCATCACAGAAGATACCGCGCCAGCATTGCAAGCCCTGCCCCTGCAAGTGAGCAACACAGCGGCCGAGATCGCACCGAGCCGGCACAGCGCCGCGCTGCAGGCCGATGAAGCCGTCGCTGCCGCCTGTATCGATGAAGCCGATAACGGCGATAGTCGCAGCCGTGGCCGGATAATTCATAGCCTGCTTGAGACCTTGTGCACGGTACATGCTATCGACGAGACCAGACAGCTGTCTATCGCCAGCCAGTATCGACTGGACGTAACGAGCCCACTGTTTGTCGAATGTCTCGAACAGGCCAGGAGGGTTTATGAAGACAAGGCCTTCCGTCACTGGTTTGATGACAGCCGCTTCAGGTATGCGATAAACGAGGTCCCGATCATCTATCGCGATCCGGACAGTGGCCATACCGTGAACGGTATCATTGACCGCTTGCTGGTCACTGATGACAGGGCTATCGTGCTTGACTACAAGACCCATCGCCACGCAAGCAAAGAAAATGTTTCATTGATAGCGGAGGGTTTTCGTGAACAACTTGACTGGTATCGCAAGGGCGTGGCACTGCTGTGGCCGGACAAACAGGTCGAATGTTGGCTGCTGTTTACCGCCTGTAACGAGGCAGTACAACTACCCTGATCACTTCAACGCTGCCAGCCGCTTCTGGTGTTCGAGGATGCGCACCAGCCGGTTGGCATCGACATAGCCCGGATAACGGCTGCCGTCATCGAGCACCAGCATCGGCGTGCCGGTCACACCCAGCTTCTTGGCCATCTTGATATGTTCGAGCACGGGGTTATCACAGGTTTTCTGCTCCGGCCTGCCACCCTGTTTCGCCAGGGTCAGGGCTGCCTGCTGATCCTCGGCGCACCAGACCGCCACCGCCTTTTTATAGGAAGACGAACCAACACCGGCCCGCGGGAAAAACAGGTAACGTACCTCGATACCCTTTTCCAGGAATTTGTCTATTTCATTATGCAAGCGCCGGCAATAACCGCAATCTATATCGGTAAACACCGTGATCGTGAAGCGCTTGTCAGTTTCTTTGGGTGAGAACACGATCATCTTGTCAACGCCGAGACTATCGACCAGTTTGAGCCGCTCAGCGGAACGTTTGCGCTCGGTCAGGTTGACCTGGCTGTTGACGTTGATGATGTCACCCTTGACCGCGTAACTGCCATCCGCCGTGATGTACATGAAGCTGTCGCCAAAATCGACCTCGTACAGACCCGGCACCGGGGTTTCACTTATGCTGTATTGCTGTTCACCGGGAAACATCCCCTTGAGCGTATCACGCAAGGTCGCGATGTCTTTCTGGTCGGCCAGCGCCAGGCCTGACATCACACTCAACAACACTGCAGCGACGATGCGTAACATAGAAAACTCCTGTAGTTTCACAAGACAGCCTAGTCCCGGAAATTGGTAAATTGTAATGGCATATCGAGGTTCGCATCCTTGAGCATGGCCATAACCTGTTGCAGGTCGTCACGCTTCTTGCCCGTGACCCGGACCTGTTCACCCTGTATCGCGGCCTGCACCTTGAGTTTTGAATCCTTGATTTGCTTGACGATCTTCTTCGCCAGTTCCTTGTCGATACCCTCGCGCACCGTGACCTTCTGCCGGGCACTGTTCAGTGCCTCATCGATATTGCCTTTTTCCAGGCAACTGATATCAATACCGCGCTTCGTCATTTTCTCATACAGGATGCTCTGCACCTGCTTGATGCGAAATTTGCTGTCCGATAACAGGGTCAACTCGAGGCCATTTTGCTCAATCTTTGAATTCGAGCCCTTGAAATCAAAGCGGGTATTGAGTTCGCGGTTCGCCTGGTCCACGGCATTCGCCAGTTCATGGCTATCTACTTCAGATACGACATCAAACGATGGCATCAGTTCTGCTCCAATAGGTAACTATCTGTTAATCATAACAAATAACCACCGGCGATATCAGCCGCGGGGGTGGTGCTCGGCATGCAGGGATTTGAGCCGTTCGCGCGCGACATGCGTGTAGATTTGCGTGGTCGACAGGTTGCTGTGGCCGAGCAGCATCTGCACGACTCGCAGGTCCGCGCCATGGTTCAGCAAATGCGTGGCAAAGGCATGACGCAAGGTGTGCGGTGACAGGTGTTTTTCAATGCCGGCCTGCTGCGCATAGCGTTTAATCAAATGCCAGAAGGCCTGCCGGGTCATGCCGGCGCCGCGACGCGTCGGGAACAGGGCATCACAGGGCCGGCCGCGCAATAACACCGGGCGTGAATCGTGCACAAAGCGCTCCAGCCATAACAGCGCCTCCTCGCCAACAGGCACGAGTCGTTCCTTGCCACCCTTGCCGGAGATACGCACGACACCCTGTAACAGGTTGATTTGCGGCATTTGCAAACCGACGAGTTCCGAAACACGCAAACCACTTGCGTACAGCATCTCCAGCATGGCGCGATCGCGCAAGCCCAGCGGCACCGATGTGTCCGGTGCAGCGAGCAGTTTATCGACCTCGTCCTCGGTAAGGTATTTCGGCACCGGGCGCACGAGTCTGGGGGCTTCAATGCGCGCACTCGGGTCTTCCAGCAAACGCCCCTCGCGCACAAGGTACTGGTAGAAACGCCGCAGGCTGGACAGCATCCGCGCCGAGGTGCGCACACGTACGCCCTGCTGGCTGCGATCTGCAAGGTAGGCCAGCAGGTCCTGACGTTGCGCTGCAACCAGTGCGGTGCCATTGCCGCTTAACCAGCTGGCAAATGCCTGCAGATCACTGCGGTAGGCGCGCAGGGTATTGTCACTCAGACCGCGTTCCATCCATAACATATCGATGAACGCTTCAATCTCGTCAGATGTGTGTTCTTGCACCGGCTTCATGCTGTAGCAACCATAACTTGCGATTCAGGATAGCACCCTTTACCGCACCGGCATAACCACCCGGTCCGTTTGCGGCCACGACACGGTGACAGGGCACGATAATCGGTAGCGGGTTGTGTCGACAGGCATTGCCGACGGCACGCGGGCCGCTGCCGATCTTGCCGGCCAGTTCGCCATAGCTCAGCGTGCAACCGCACTCGATCACTTGCAGCGCCTGCCAGACGCGTAGTTGATGTGGCGTGCCGTCCAGCCATATCGGTAAATCAAAGCAAAACGAGGGAGACTGGAAATAGCTGCGCAGTTGACTGACACACTCGGCCGCAAGCCCCTTGCGTGGCAGACTTTGCCGCGCCGCACCGAGCATATCGACGTGTGTCAGGTGATCGTCTGTCAGACGCAGCCCGAGTGCCCCGATCGGGCTGTGCATAACGGCTGCGTAGTGCTTGTTAGCGACTTGTCGCATCCG
>JASFJH010000035.1:0-11152 GCA_050122215.1 Granulosicoccaceae bacterium
TCACGTCACAGGCATTAATTACATCAGCAGGCACTTCCTTCAGTGTTGTGGCATGTTGTCCGGCGAGGATCGACAGGTATTGTGTCAGTGCCCTGGTTGCTTCGGGTAACAGGCCTTCGGCAATGATGGTGTCATAACAGACCAGGCCATTTGCCTCGAATATGTAACGTGCAGTCAGTTTGCCATCGATTTTCGGCGCCTGCTCTTCAACAACGCGCTGCTCGCTGTACTTGATCTCGAAAGCCTGCTCAAGTTTGACCGGCCCTTTCGGCACAATGAGAATCGCATCATTATCATCAGAAACGCTGTAAACAACCTCCTTGTTGCGATCGACGAGGATAAAATTGCGCGGGTTGTCATCATCATCAATACGCATGTAATCATCGGTGATAACCATGCGGGTCTGGTATGGCTCGACACCCGGCTCAAGTACGTCATAACGCAGGAAAATGGCTGTCGGTTTGCCAGCTTGCGGCGTGGTTATAGCAGGCTGTGTCGTTTCAGTGATAACACCAGGCGTGGTTTGCGTTTCTGCTTTCTGCGTAGTAGTGGTTGGCGCCTCATCACCACATGCTGCCAGCACAGCCAATAACATCACGATCACACTCTTCTGTATTGTCTTCACTTCTACTTCTCCAGCGAAAATTCTTCCAACATATTCATTTCAGATTCGGTAAAACCGGCCTGCATGCGTGCGGCCGTTTCGAATGGCCCGCGCACGATACCCCGCATGTATTGCCTGAGCAGATCGGTGAAGGTCTGTTCGGGATCGACGCCACGTTGCTTACACAGGTAACGAAACCAGCGTGTACCGATCTCGACATGGCCGATCTCCTCGCGGAAGATCACATCGAGGATCTGCACGGCGCGCTGATCACCGAGCGAGGTGAGTCTTTCCACCATGCCTGGCGTCACATCCAGGCCACGCGCCTCGAGCACGCGGGGCACCAGCGCCATGCGCACCATAACATCATGCGCGGTCTTCTGTGCCATCTCCCACAGGCCGTTGTGCGCATCAAACGCGCCGTAATCATAACCGAGTTGGCGCAAATGTTCGCGCAACATGAGGAAGTGACTGGCTTCCTCGGCGGCCACCCGGCTCCAGTCGACATAATAGTCGCGCGGCATGGCCTGGAAACGGTACACGGCATCCCAGGCCAGGTTAATTGCATTGAATTCGATATGCGCGATGGCATGGATCAGCGCGGCATGACCGCTCCGGTCATTCAGGCGGCGGCGCGGCAAATCACGTGGTGAGACAAGTAACGGCCGGGAAGGACGCCCCGCAGCGCTGACATCTTCGAGGGTGACCGGCGCCGGCTGTAGCTGCCCGGCGAGGATCGCGGCACGCGTCGTGTCGGTACAATGGCACTTCGCATCCGGGTCAGCCTCGAGCAGGCAGGCCAGCGCAGCGCGATGAAGGTTAGCTGTGTTCATGGCGCGCAATCATACCGCGCCTGCCCTCACTGTTTCAGCCCCAGCACGATATCCATGACATTCGTGCCGGTCGGGCCGGTCTGGATCAGGTCACCGCTGGCCTCGAGAAACCGCCCCGCATCGGCCCTGGCAAGGCAGCTCCTGGCGTCACACTCGTGCAAGCTGCCCCGCGCGATGGTTTCGCCATCAACGAGTGCCCCGGCATCCGGGGTCGGGCCATCCGTGCCATCCGTACCGGCCGCGAGCAAGTAACAGCCATCATGACCGGCCAGTACTTCGGCCGCAGCCAGCGCCAGCTGCTGATTGCGCCCGCCCCGGCCCGGATGCTGTGGCAAGTTGACGACACTCTCGCCGCCCCAGATATGCAGGCCGGTAGGGCCTTCGACTAATTCCATGGCCAGGCGGCGGCCGGTTGTCGTCGCCTCCGTTTCAAACAGTTGTTCATGCAGGTGCACGGTCAGGCCGGCTGCTTCGGCTGTTTGTGCCGCCGCCTGCAATGCATGCCGTAGACTCGCGATCACCTCGATCTGTACCGAGTCTCCCGCCGCATCTGTCACGCCCGGTGCGGGCGGGGCAAGGCCGATGAAGGCCTGCAGCCATTCCGGTAGCGTGGGATCGTCGATGCTGGCCGCGGCTTCACTGGCCGGCGCAAGCAATCCTGAGCCGATCGTCGCCGGGTCATCGCCGATCACATCCGAGATCAGGTAACAGCGGGTCGGCCGGCCCTGCAGGTATGACAACAGGCGGCCACCCTTGATACAGGAAATGGCCCGCCTGACCCGGTTCATGCGGGCAATATCAAGACCGCTGCCGAGCAACCAGGCATTGACGCGCGCCAGGTCCGCCGTAGCCATGCCGTCGGGTAACACCTCAACGAGCGCCGAGGCCCCGCCCGAGATCAAAAACAATAACTGCCCGTCTGGCGGCGTTTCAGCGATGAATGTTAACAATGCCTGGCCGGCAGCCATGCTTTGCTCATCGGGTACCGGGTGGGCACTTTCGATGCATTGCACATGCGCAGGAAGCTGTGCGGGAGCATGGCCGTACTTGGTGATGATCAAACCACGCGCCACTGTCACACCGAGGCTGGCCTGTGCGCCGGCATACATGCTGGCTGCTGCCTTGCCAATTGCAATGACGTGGACGGGCCCGCCAGGGGGTGATTGCCGCAAATACCGGGAAACAACTGTTTCACCGTTTACGCTGGACAGCGCGGCATGAAAGATGTTTAACAACTGCTGTCTTGTCTCATCCACGCCAAACATCATACCGGATGTTTGCTTGTGAATGCATAGTTAAACTAGAAGTCTGACCAGTCGATATCGCAACAGTAAATACGGGTGTCGCCATCTGTTGTCGTCAAGCAGATCGACAAGGTCTTACATATAATCCCTCCTGTCATCGAGAGATAGGGACGGCTGTGATGCACCTTTTCAGGTTCGTGCAGCGACCGCCTGAAATAATGCCGGCGAAACCACGTTGAACCCTCCCCATCACTAACATGACCGAAACGACTGGGAAACATCGCCTCATGCCCGTCAGGATAAAAAGTGCCAGAAACCTGGAAACCCTTTTCATCCAGTATGTAGCAACGTTCAACACCTGACAGCGACAGTATTCCTTCAAATTCTGCAGGCGAACCGGCAAAAGCATGCTCACGCGCCGCCACTTCAAACGGTAACATGTACTTACCCAGGGCATCGTCATGTCGTCGTTGTCGCTCGAATACATAACTATGGTATTGATTACACAGATTCGATAAGTGTGAGCCATCTTCACCAATGCATTTTCCTGATGCTTCGCATCGTAAATCCTTAGACGGCCGTGCGAAGCAATAACCCTGTAGAAAATCCACGCCGGAATCGATTGCCATAAGCGCCTGGTCTTCAGTCTCGACCCCCTCCATAAGGACAAGACTGCCACACTCGTTAATCATCGAGACGAGACTGGGCAATATGCGTCTGACAGATGGTTTTTCCAGTTCAGCGGCAAGAGAGTGATCCAGTTTCACTATATCGGGTTCAATCGACCAGAGTCGATCGATATTCGAGGCCATTGCACCGAAATCATCGATCGCGATTTTGCAACCGAGATCGCGGTAATATTGCACGGCGTCATTGAGTAAACCCCGATCCTCAATCGAGTGTTCGAGGATTTCGACAACAACATTACTCGCCGGTGTTCCTGATGCTTCAAGGCATTCACTGAAAAAAGCACCATACTGCAGTCCCTTCAGAATCACATCCGGATGAATATTCAGAAATAACCAGGCATCGCCGCCACCTGCGCGTTGAAAGTTTTGGCTATGCAGATAACGTGAAAGCCGATCAATCCGGACTTTCTCCCCTTCTTCAGTAATATGGCTAAAATAATGTGCCGGGTTAATACGTTTGTTTCGCGCATCACATATGCGCAGCAGCCCTTCATAGCCAATTGGTTTACGGTGTGACAGGCTGTATATCGCCTGAAACTCTGAGCTCAGTCTAAGATTATTAACGCGCGCTTCCAGCCTGTCATCGACATGCTCATAACACAGCTCGGCAACGGGTCCGAATTCCATTGAATTTTTTATGGTTGCCAGCATTGCAGACCTCCATCCTTAAAGTCGCTGGTATGAATATTTACTATTAGAGCAATATCCATACCAAGTTTGCTTATATCTCTGTCAATGTAGTCCGGTTAGCACATTACTCCCTATTCAAAGATACAGGTGTCAGCATTGTCTGACAGTCGGGTCAGCGATTGCTTGTTGTTGCGTCGGCAAATACCGTAGCACCGCATCATAGCTGTGCCATATGCACCAGTATGTTGCAGAGTATAGACACTAAGCATGATGAAATTATGACAGCCTGAACATTTCGCTGACGGGTACAGAATGGGCAGATCGAAATACTGAAATGCATCACACGGATAACCGGCGCCTGCTGTTACCCTGTCGCATCCACACCACACAGATCCCGGCACCGTCTTTGGTCGCGCATGAATACCCGGGCCACGAGCCGTGAGACAGTCAGGCTATTGCATCGAAACCGCGTTGCAAATCTGTTTTCAGATCATCAATGTGTTCCAGGCCAACGGCAATCCGGATCAGGCCGTCAGTGATACCGGTTTCGAGTTTCTGCTCCGGCGTCAGACGGCCATGCGTGGTTGTCGCAGGGTGGGTGATGGTAGTTTTCACGTCACCGAGGTTGGCCGTAATCGATACGAGTTGTGTCGCATCAATAAAGCGCCATGCTGCATCCTTGCCACCATCGATTTCGAACGACAGCACTGCGCCCGGTCCGGCCTGCTGATCGGCGGCCAACGCATGTTGAGGGTGCGAGGTAAGCCCCGGGAAGTTGACAACTTTTACCGCCGGCTGGGCAGCAAGCCATTCAGCCAGTTGCTGGGCATTGTCACAATGCGCCTTCATCCGGATCGGCAAGGTCTCAAGTCCCTTGAGGAAGGTCCAGGCATTAAACGGGCTCAGGCTTGGCCCGCAGGTACGTACTACACCATAGACATCCTTGCCCACCAGGTTTTCACTGCCGACCACGGCCCCGCCAATACAGCGGCCCTGTCCATCGAGAAACTTGGTAGCCGAATGGATGACAATATCCGCGCCCCACTTAAGCGGCTGCTGCAGGACGGGTGTGCACAGGCAATTATCCACGACCAGCAGGCAGTCTTTGCCATGCGCCAGTTCAGCAAGCCGGGCAATATCGGCGACTTCATTCAGCGGGTTTGAGGGCGTCTCCAGAAACAGGAACACGGTGTTGTGTCGAATCGCCGCTTCCCAGGCATCGTAATCGGTCAGTGGCACAAATGTCACCTCAACGCCGAACTTGGCCAGATACTGGGTGAACAATACCGTGGTCGTACCAAAGATACTGCGAGACGAAACGATATGATCACCCGCCTTGAGCAGGCCGAGACAAGTGGCCAGGATCGCCGCCATGCCGGAGGCTGTCGCCACACAACGTTCACCCCCTTCGAGGGCGGCAAGCCGTTGTTCAAAGGCCTGCACCGTCGGGTTGGTGAAACGCGAATAGATATTACCGGGCTCATCGCCGGAAAAGCGTGCCGCGGCCGCAGCCGCGGAATCGAATACGTAACTCGAGGTGGTAAAGATCGGCTCGCTGTTCTCACCTTCATTGGTGCGACGCTGACCGGCACGCACGGCATGCGTATTGAAATGCAGATTATTTTTGTCTGGCATTCTTGTATCTCCCGTTCATCGTGTCTGCAGCGGGAGTGATGCCATCAGCTATGCAACATCCAGGCACAAAAAAACCCGCTGTCAGCTTGATGCTAAAGCAGGTTACCCTCTCTTTAGCTGGATTTATAGCGCGCCCGCAAGCTGAGTCAAATCGGCGCAGTGAATATAGACTAGGCCATGTCCCGCAGGCTGTCAAGCGGTGGCAATTCAGTCATTATGCATGTCAATGACCGCATTATCGCGATGTTCGCGATCTTCTTTGGCGGCATCACTGCGTAACAATTCAAGTTGCTCAAGATAGGTTTGCGTCACATCACGGGTTACGTACTCGCCATTAAAGACACTCGTATCGAAACTCTGGATATCCTTGTTGCCGCGACGTACCGCATCCACGAGGTCATCAAGCTCCTGGTAAATCAGGCGGTCGGCACCGATTTTACGGCAGACTTCTTCCTCGGTACGGCCATGTGCGATCAACTCATGCGCACTCGGCATATCAATGCCGTATACATTCGGATATTTCACCGGGGGTGATGCCGAGGCGAAATACACCTTGTTTGCACCGGCCTCGCGTGCCATCTGGATGATCTGCTGCGAGGTGGTACCACGCACAATCGAATCATCGACGAGCATGACATTCTTGCCACGAAATTCGAGATCAATCGCGTTGAGTTTCTGGCGCACTGATTTCTTGCGCTGTTGTTGGCCCGGCATAATAAATGTCCGACCAATGTAACGGTTCTTGATGAAGCCTTCGCGGTACAATACGCCCAGGCGGTTGGCCATTTGCAAAGCCGAGGTGCGGCTCGTGTCCGGGATCGGGATCACGACATCAATATCCTGATCCGGCCATTCACGTTTAATCTTTTCGGCGAGCTTCTCTCCCATACGCAGCCGCGCCTTGTATACCGACACATCATCGATGATCGAATCGGGCCGGGCAAAATATACATGTTCGAAAATGCAGGGGGTGAGCTGCGGGTTACGCGCGCACTGCTGCGTGTGTAGCTCACCCTTCGTGTCGATGAAGACGGCCTCGCCGGGCTCAAGATCGCGGATCAGCTGGAAACCCACAGCATCGATCGCCACACTCTCCGAGGCAATAATACATTCCGGGCCCTTGTCGGTCTGGCGACAACCAAATGCGAGTGGGCGGATCCCGTTCGGATCACGGAAACCCACCACGCCGAAATCGGTAATCATTGCCACCACGGCATAGCCGCCCCGGCACCGTTCATGCACACGTGCCACAGCCCTGAACACGTCGTTGGCATCGATCTGCAGCTTGCCGAGCGCCTGCAGCTCGTGGGCAAACACGTTCAGCAACACCTCTGAATCCGAGTCGGTGTTCAGATGCCGCAGATCCTCGCGGAAAATGTCGTGCTTGAGCTCATCGGAATTGGTCAGGTTGCCGTTATGCGCCAGCGCTACACCGTACGGCGAATTGACATAAAACGGTTGTGCTTCAGCGGTCGAGGAACTGCCCGCTGTCGGGTAACGAACATGGCCAATCCCCATCTTGCCTTTGAGACGCAACATGTGGCGTGTATGGAACACATCGCGGACCAGACCGTTACTCTTACGCAGGAAAAGCCGACCATCCTCACAGGTCATGATCCCCGCCGCATCCTGGCCGCGGTGTTGCAACACCGTCAGGCCATCGTAAATGGTCTGGTTAACGTGGGAACAACCGACAACTCCAATAACACCACACATGCTTTGTGACCCCTAAGGTACAACCGGCCTAAAAATGAATATTCTCAGCGATGTCGGCTGGCAGGAAACTGCGAATCCAGATAGCCACATCCTGAAAATGTACTATAAAAATCGATTCTTTCCACCACGGATCGGCCGGTATCGCCGTCAATCCGGCCAACAACACCAGGATTGCCACCAGCACAATGCCCCGCGCGATCCCGAACAGGATACCGATAAAACGGTCCGTCCCGCTCAAGCCGGACTTTTTCACGAGTTGTCCGGCCAGGTGGTTGATCAGCCCGGCGATAATCAGCGTGCTGACAAACAACAGGGCAAAGGCAGCTATCAATTGCAGCGACGGTGCCTCGATATATGGCGCCAACAGGCTCGCCATGGGTTGCTGGAAGCCCAGCGCGACCCAGAACGCCGCGATCAGACCCAGCAGTGACAATGCCTCTTTGACAAAGCCACGCCAGACGCTGATCACTGCCGACAAGGCAACAATAATCAGGATTGCATAATCTGCCCAGACCATATTCTCGGTCATTCCGGTGCGCAACACACGCTGGCGCACTCTACTCCACTTTCGTTATGGATATTTGGTGACAAAACCTTTCAGCCCGACCGCCTTTTCCAGACTGGCCACAAGTGTCTCCGCCGACTCGCGCTTGACCTCCGGCCCCACGCGGACACGGTAGTTCGTCGTATCGTTATCGTGTTGGGTATCAACGAAGGCATCAAAACCATGCTTGCGTAATTTATCGCGCAAGTTATAGGCATTCTGTTTCGAACCGAAAATCCCCATTTGCACAACCCAGGCACTCACGGTTTTATGCACGACAGGTTTTGTTTCCGGTGGTTTCGGTGTCGGTTTGCTGGTCTCGACCACAGGTTCGGCGGCCGCCGCGGTAACCGGTGCTGATTCAGCAGCTTTTGGCTCATCTGACTTGCTCGTTTGTGCGGATTCAGTTGGCTGGCTGGCAGGTTCGACCGGTGCGGGCTCCGGTGCCTGGCGATCCAGCGGGATGATACGCGAGACAAATTCACGTTCAGGCTTTTCGGGGATATTCGTCTCGGTGATCGGCGAGACAGCCGGATCACCACCGGTCAGGAACAAGGGGATGAAAATCACACCCAGCGACACCAGCACGATGGCCCCGACAAGTCGCTGTTTGAACTGATTATCTTCCACGCTCAACCTCTCGCTGTGTAAAAAATAATTATACCGCTTCCTGCATGGCTTCTGCTACGGTATAAAACGAGCCAAACACAATAACCCGATCCTCGTCGCTGGCCACCTGTTTCGCCATAGCCAGGGCCCCGGCAATATTTTGCGCCGTATGTATGTCACTGATCCCGGCTTCTGTGAGAACCGCGACCACATCACCCACCCCGGCTGCCCGCATCACCCCCGGGCTGGCCACATACCAGCTATCGATTACCTTGCGCAACGGCGCGACGATACCAGGGATATCCTTGTCCGCCATGACGCCGAACAGGCCCAGCGTGCGGCCACTGACACGCCGACTGGCCAGCAGCTCGGCCAGCGCCCGCGCACTTTGCGGGTTATGCGCGACATCCCCGTAAACAGGCGGGTGATCGCTGAATTTGTAGAATCGTCCCGGCAGGGATACCTCGCACAGGCCGATATGAATGGCCTTGAGCGTCAGCGGCCCGGCTGGCAGCTTGCTCAATACGGCCAATGCCGCCGCCGCATTTGCGTACTGGAAGGTCCCGGCCAGGGCCGGCGCCGGCAGTCCAGCCAGTTGCCAGTCGTCTTCTTTATCCTGCAGCCACCATGACCAGCTACCGTCATCACTGATGTGGTAACCATAATCACGCCCCGCCAGTAACAAACGCGCATCAAGTTGTTGCGCTGTCTCAATTACCGAGAATGGTGGTTCCGTCTCGGCGCACACAACGGTTTTACAGCTACGCATAATACCGGCCTTTTCGCGGCCGATGCTGACACGATCAAGGCCCAGCCAATCGACGTGATCAATATCGATTGGCGTGATCAGGGCGATATCGGCATCGATGATGTTCACCGCGTCCAGCCGACCGCCAAGGCCGACTTCCAGCAAGACAATATCCAGCTCACTGCCGGCAAACTGCAGGAAAGCGGCCAGTGTGCCGAATTCAAAATAGGTTAATGGCACATCGCCACGCGCCTGCTCAACAGTATCGAATGCTGCCGTCAGGGCAGCATCATCACTGTCCTGGCCATCAACCCGGACACGTTCGTTATATCGCAACAGGTGTGGCGAGGTGTAGCTTCCTACCCGGTAACCGGCGGCACACAACATCGATTCCATCAGGCGGATACAGGAGCCCTTGCCATTGGTACCGGCAACCGTGATCACGAGCGGCGCCAGCTGTGGCGCACCGCAGGCCTGCCAGACCATGCTGACCCGCCCAAGACCGAGCTCGATATTTTCCGGGTGAAGTTGTTCGAGGTAACCCAGCCAGTCACCGAGGGAAGAGGCAGCAGTGGGCTTACCAGACACGTGCAGACTTAATCAGCGCCGGCCGTATTTGTGTCACCGGGCTGCAGTGGGGTTGCGACAGTATCCGGCGCCGGCTGCCGCAACATCATGGTCAGCAGGCTGGCGAGCTTGTCGCGCATCTCACGGCGGTCGACGATCATGTCGATCGCACCGTGCTCGAGCAGGAATTCACTGCGCTGGAAACCTTCCGGCAGGGTTTCACGCACGGTCTGCTCGATGACCCGCGGACCGGCGAAACCAATCAGCGCACCCGGCTCGGCAATATTGATGTCACCGAGCATGGCCAGGCTGGCCGAGACACCGCCCATGGTCGGATCGGTGAGTACAGAAATAAACGGTAGACCGCGTTTGCTCATTTTCGCCAGTGCGGCACTGGTCTTGGCCATCTGCATGAGTGAAAACAGCGCTTCCTGCATGCGGGCGCCACCACTGGCCGAGAAACACACAAGCGGCAATCCTTCACGCAAACAATATTCAGTGGCGCGACGAAAACGCTCACCGACCACGGAGCCCATAGAGCCCCCCATGAAGCGGAATTCAAAGGCACAGGCGACGAGCGGGACACCCTTGACCTGGCCGGTCATGACGATCAGGGCATCGTCCTCATCCGTGGCCTTTTGCGCCGCGCTGATGCGATCCTTGTATTTCTTGCTGTCCCTGAACTTGAGCGCATCAACCGGCTTGAGTTCAGTTGCCAGTTCGACGCGGGGCTCTTTATCCAGAAAGGCCTCTAGACGGCGGCGGGCACCGGTGCGCATGTGGTGATCGCACTTCGGACAAACTTCGAGGTTACGTTCCAGGTCGGCACGGTACAGTACCGCGCTGCAGGCCGGACATTTGGTCCACAAACCTTCTGGCACGGTTTTCTTCGAGGCGCTGCCAATCGCCTTGGAAGGCAGCAATTTTTCTAGCCAGCTCATAGTGTTATGAAATTCGTCTCAGAAATTGCCCGAACAGGCCGGGATAAAACTCAAGTATAGCGTACTTTTTCACCTCGCTGCAGTCATCGGCAAATCGTTACAGGCTATCGAGTGCGCCCCGGATTTCGCGCAAAATCGCGCAGATCGCCGGCGCCACAGCATCCGGGTTATCGGCATTCGCCTCGGCCTGGTTCACCAGCGCCGAGCCGACTACTACCGCATCGGCCACGGCACCCACGGCTTTCGCCGAGGCCGCATCCTTGATGCCGAAGCCCACACCCACCGGCAGCCCCGTATGGGTACGGATCTGTGCAATCTTGGCGGCCACTTCATCAGTGTTCAGGGTGGCCGCACCCGTCACGCCCTTCAGCGAGACATAATAGACGAAACCA
>JASFJH010000036.1:0-10998 GCA_050122215.1 Granulosicoccaceae bacterium
AGCCTTTCGTCTTCCTTACTCACATGAATTGTTACTGTGCTGTCTTCGACACTGGCCTGGATGGCATTGATCAATAGGTTAATTAACACCTGTTGTAACTGGCTACGATCACCGTGCAGCATGCCAGTATAGTCAATGTGCGTTTGCAGGCTTATTTTCTTGCGAAGCGCCTCCTGCCTGACCAGTGCCAGCGTGTCATTAATCCATGTGCCAACATCAAATTGTGTCAATGCCGGTGGTAACTGGCGGGCGAAATTCAGGACGCCCTTGACAATTTCCGAGGCCCGCAGGGTTTCCTCGCGCAGTGACTGAATATCCTTGTGGATTCGGTCATCCGCTTCGGGGGCCGCACGTTCAATGAATTTGCTCAGGGTCAGGATATTGTTCAGCGGGTTATTGATTTCATGACCAATCCCGGCAGCCAGCTGGCCAATGCTGGCCAGTTTCGCATGCTGCATCAATATATGCTGCGCATGTTCGCGTTCAGCATCGGCCCTGTTAAGGGTATCTGCCATATCATTGAATGACTCACCCAGCATTCTGATCTCATCGGCACCCTTGCTTTGCACACGTTGATCACGTTTCCCTGATGCGTAGAGACGCATACCCCTGACCAGCTCGGTAAGCGGGCTTGCCACACGGGTCGAGACATAGCGCATCAGCAACATGCCAAACAACAAGGCGACCACCGACAACAACAGGATTGCGGTGCGGATGCGGTTGAAGGGCGCCGCAATATCTTCAGCATTAACCCGCACGGCGAGTATCCAGTGCACCAGCAAATTCGGGTAAGGCAGATACTCGACAAAATAGATCGCCTCCCTGCCATCTTGCGAAATTATCCTGCCTTCCTGCTCTGTTTGCACAATGTCATATAACTGGCCGCCATCATAATTCTGCAAGCGGAACTCCCCCGTTTTCTTGTCACTGAAACGCAGGTTTCGTTCATCGTCATACAGAATGATGCCATTACGCTCCGCCTGTTCGCTATTGATCTCGGCAATCAACAACCGGCCATTAACAGGGCGTGGTGCAAAATCGAGAATCCGGTCAATCTGTTCACCCAGCATATTTGCCACCAGGTAGCCGATGAACTGCTGGCCACGCTGAATGGGCATAATGTAATCCAGCATCGGTGGACTCGTGTCTATATCCTCAGCTTCCGTTTGCGCGAGCAAGGTCACGCTGACTTCGTTCGGCGGCAGGCCTAACAGCTTTTCCAGGTATTCCGGATCATCGTGTTCTTCCTCGGCATAGGGAAAACTTGAATAGCCATCAAATAACGGCAGTGTGCGCTGACCCACACGTACCTTGACCAGCGTGTTGCCCTGCGTATCGAGAACCCGGATCGTGTTCAGTGACGGCACAACATTCTGGAAGGCCTCAAAGAAGTTATTGATCTGATCACTACGCTCGAAAAATTCCTCGTGGATATTGCCCTCGGCCGCCGCCTGCATGACAGGGAAATAATTCTCCAACGGTGGTGCCGTGGCAAAGGCGCGAAAGGTGTCACGCTCATACACGAGCCGGCGATCCATCTCGGCAAGAACAGTCGCCAGGCTGCCAAACAGTTCCTGGTCAATCTCCTTGCGGTACAGGCGTTCACTGTAGCCGGTCGCGGCGAGGATCAGCACGCTCATCGGCACGAGCAGGGCCAGGGTCACGGACAGAAATATGTGGGTACGTAACTGCAATCTGCACCTTTTATGGTCAGTATCGGGTTTTTCATCAATAATATAGCCAGGATCATGCCAGCACCGCCTCAGGCCGGTATACTCTTGGCCAATCTGCCGCCCGCTGTGAAGCGGCATCCATAATGATATAAGGAATCCAGCACATGTTGCGTGTCATCATCTTCAGCCTGTGTACCCTGCTCATGGCCGCCTGTGGCCAGAAGGGTGACCTGTACTTGCCACACGAGGCAGCCAGCAGCCCGGCTCAGTCTGTCGACACTGTTCATCATGCCGGCTAACAGTTTCAGCCTGCAACACGGCCAGTGGTATGCCGAACAGGCGCCGCTGGCGCAGATCGCCGAGCAGTACGGCACACCGGCCTATGTCTACTCGCGCGCGGCGCTGGAAAACCACTGGCGGGCCTTCGACAGCGCGTTTGGCGATCTGCCGCACCTCGTCTGCTACGCGGTCAAGGCCAACTCCAACCTGGCCGTGCTCAACGTCCTGGCGCGGCTCGGCTCCGGTTTCGATATCGTCTCGGCTGGCGAGCTGGAACGCGTGCTGCAGGCTGGCGGCGAGCCGTCCCGGGTCGTGTTCTCGGGCGTCGGCAAGCGCCATGATGAAATTGCCCGGGCACTCGAGACCGGGATCCGCTGCTTCAATGTTGAATCAACCGCTGAACTGGTGCGCATTAACGAGGTGGCCGGCAGTCACGGCGTCCGCGCACCCGTCTCGCTGCGCATCAACCCGGATATCGACGCCGGTACCCATCCCTATATATCGACCGGACTGAAAGAAAACAAGTTCGGCATCGGTATCGATGAGGCGCTCGCGGCCTATGCGCAGGCCACCGAACTGCCGCAGCTGGACGTGATCGGCATCGATTGCCACATAGGTTCGCAGCTGACCGAGCTGCAGCCGTTTGCCGACGCGCTGGCGCGCACGCTGGCGCTGGTTGAGCGGCTTGCCGAGCGCGGCATTGTCCTGCAACACCTCGATATCGGCGGTGGTCTTGGTATCCGTTACCAGGATGAACAACCACCCGCGCCAGCCGACTACGTCAACACGCTGCGCGCCGGGCTGGCCGGGCATGATCTGGAAATCCTGATCGAGCCGGGCCGTGCGATTGCCGGCAATGCCGGCGTGCTGTTGACCCGCGTCGAGTACCTCAAGCACAGTGAGGCGAAAGACTTTGCCATCGTCGATGCCGCGATGAATGATTTGATCCGGCCGTCGCTGTACAGTGCCTGGCAGGAAATAGTCGCGGTACAACCGCGTGCCGGCGGCCAGCCGCGTCATTACGACATCGTCGGCCCGGTCTGCGAAACCGGTGATTTTCTCGGCAAGGATCGCGAACTTGCCCTCGAGCAGGGTGACCTGCTCGCGGTATTATCCTCCGGCGCCTATGGCTTTGTCATGAGTTCGAATTACAACAGCCGGCCCCGCGCCATCGAACTCATGGTCGATGGCGAACAGGTGCATGTCGTGCGCCAGCGCGAAACACTCGCCGCCCTGTTTGCCGGCGAGTCCTGCCTGCCCTGAGCATGCCACTGGCAGGACTAGGCAGCCTGCGGTGAACAGGCTACCCTTGCCACATGACACTACGCTTTTCCAAAATGCACGGCCTCGGCAATGACTTCGTCGTCATCGATGCCATCAACCAGCACGTCGAACTCGATGCGGCGCGCGTGCGTGCGCTCGCCGATCGCCACTACGGCATTGGCTGCGACCAGCTACTCGTGATCGAACCAGCCCGTAACGCCGGCAGTGATTTCTTCTATCGCATATACAACGCCGATGGCAGCGAGGTCGCGCAGTGCGGCAACGGCGCGCGCTGTTTTGCCCGCTATGTGCGCGACCACGGCCTGATCAACCGCGATGAGATCCGCGTCGATACCGCCGCCGGTGCGATGACCCTGTATATAGAGGCCGACGGCCAGGTGCGGGTCAACATGGGCCTGCCGCATTTCGAGCCCGCGGCCATACCGTTCCTTGCTGCGACCCGCCAGCCGCTGTATACGCTCGAGGTTGATGGCGACAGCGTGCAGCTTGGCGTCGTCTCGCTGGGTAACCCCCATGCCGTGTTACGCGTCGATGACATTGAAAGCGCACCCGTTGAATCACTGGGTCCGAGGCTCGAATCCCACCCGGCCTTTCCCGAGCGTGCCAATATCGGCTTTATGCAGATCCTCGAGCGCAACCGGATGCGGCTGCGCGTCTTCGAACGTGGCGCCGGTGAAACCCGCGCTTGCGGCAGCGGCGCCTGCGCGGCCATGGTCATTGCTCGCCAACAGGACCTTGTTGATGATATGGTTACAGTCGAATTGCGGGGAGGAAACCTGCAGATCTACTGGAAGGGTGAAGGCGAACCGGTATGGATGACCGGCCCGGCGGCCCACGTGTTTGAAGGCCGGATTGAGATATGAGTTCACATCAGGAACAAGACCTGAATGTGGGCAGCGTCAGCGAAAAAGACGCCGCTGATTACCTGCGCAAACATCCTGATTTTTTTGAAAAACACATCGACCTGCTGGCCGAGTTGCGCCTGCCCCACAAAACCGGCGAGGCCGTGTCCCTGATTGAACGCCAGGTCAATGTGCTGCGCGATAACAATCAGAAACTCGAACAGAAACTCAAAAACCTGATCCAGATCGCGCGCGACAACGACCGCCTCAACAGTCGCACGCAGAGACTGGCCCTGACCCTGCTTGAGGCCAGCTCGCTTGACGAGGTTTACTACGGGCTGCAGGAAGCGCTGCTCAATGACTTCGGCGCCGACTGCATTACACTGCGCCTGTTCGCCGAGCCGGGCGACAAACGCGGGCTCGATGAGATTTTCATCTCGCGTCATGACAGCACGATGCAGTTGTTTGAAAAATTCTTTACCGCCAACAAGCCGATCTGTGGCCCGCTGGCGGCCAGCCAGGCGCAGTACCTTTTCGCCGAACGCGCCGAGCGCATCAGTTCGGCCGCGCTCGTGCCGATCTGCGACAGCGAATGTTACGGCCTGCTCGCGATCGGCAGTGAAGACCCGCGCCGTTTCCACCCGGCCATGGGCACGGTGTTCCTCAGCCACATCGGCGACATGGTCGGCCGCTGCCTGCGCCATCACCTGCACTGAATCATGACGGTAACGCGCGCCGACTGGCTGCAACGTTTTCTCCACCACCTGCAAAACGAACGCCACCTGTCAGCACGCAGTATCGATGCCTACCGCCGCGATCTCGGCCGCCTCATGGACTGGTGCGAACAACGCCAGCTGGCTGAGTGGTCGGAACTGGATGTGCACGGCGTGCGCGCGCTCGTTGCCATGCAGCACCGCCGCGGCCTGAAGGGCACGAGTATTGCCCGGCTGCTGTCGGCGATCCGTACCTTTTATAACTACCTGCTGCGCGAAGGTGCGGTGCGCCTCAACCCGGCCGAGGGTATACCGGCACCGAAGACGCCGCGCAAACTGCCCAAGGTACTCGACCCGGAACAACTCGGCCAACTGCTCGCGTTCAACGACAAGCAGCCACTCGACTG
The DNA here is from genome assembly GCA_050122215.1 of Granulosicoccaceae bacterium. Classification (GTDB taxonomy): domain Bacteria; phylum Pseudomonadota; class Gammaproteobacteria; order AKS1; family AKS1; genus JASFJH01. The sequence goes on from JASFJH010000036.1 coordinate 5,199, forward strand.
CCGCGACCGCGCCATGTTTGAATTACTGTATTCCTCCGGCCTGCGCCTGGCCGAACTGGTCAACCTGGATCTGCCCGATGTCGATTTCCGCGACGCGCTCGTGTACGTGATCGGCAAGGGTGCCAAACCGCGCAGCGTACCGATCGGTCGCCTCGCGATCGAGGCGCTGCGCCGCTGGCTGCGCCACCGCGACGGCCTTGCCGCGCCGGAGGAAACCGCCCTGTTCGTCAGCCGTAACGGCACACGCCTGTCGGCGCGCAGCGTGCAAAACCGCCTGTACAAACGCGGTCTGCGGCAGGGCCTGGATACACGCGTGCATCCGCACCGCCTGCGGCATTCCTTCGCCAGCCACCTGCTTGAATCGAGTGGTGACCTGCGTGCCGTGCAGGAACTGCTCGGCCATGCCGATATCAGCACGACGCAAATCTACACTCACCTCGACTTCCAGCACCTGGCCCGCGTCTATGATGCCGCCCACCCGCGGGCGAAAAAGACCCGTTCCGACTGACCTCGCAACCCGCAGCGGCAATGGGACGCTGGCCGTAGTCAAAAGCCTTTAATAATTAAGTGGTTACTCCTTGATTTTCGCCGGCCGCAGCCACATATCAAGCAGACTGGTGTACAATCAACGGCCTTTTTTCCCGCCCGCCGGGCCACCAGCCAGCCGCGGGCACGTATAACAAGGACATACCCATGCAACAGTTCGATGGCACAACGATTTTGTGCGTGCGCCGCAATGGCCAGGTCGTGGTCGGTGGCGATGGCCAGGTGTCGATGGGCGACACGGTCATGAAGGGCAATGCCCGCAAGGTACGCCGCCTGTATCATGAACGCGTCATCGCGGGTTTCGCCGGCGGCACCGCCGATGCCTTCACCCTGTTCGAGGCCTTCGAGGCCAAGCTGGACAAGCATTCCGGCAACCTGACCCGGGCTGCCGTGGAACTGGCCAAGGACTGGCGTACCGATCGCACCTTGCGCCGGCTCGAGGCCCTGTTGATCGTCGCCGATGAAACGGCCATGTTTATCATCTCCGGCAACGGTGACGTGATCGAACCCGAACATGACGTCATCGCGATTGGCTCCGGAGGCCAGTACGCGCAGGCCGCAGCGCTTGCCCTGATGCATGGCAGTGAGCATGACGCACACACGATTGTCGAGATGGCAATGAAGATCGCCGCTGACATCTGCGTCTACACCAATGATAACCTGACTATTGAATCCCTTGGCGCAAGTGGCGCCCCGGCAGAGTAACCATGTCCACTATGACCCCACGTGAAATCGTCCAGGAACTGGACAAACATATCATCGGCCAGAGCGCGGCAAAGCGCGCCGTGGCAATCGCTCTGCGCAATCGCTGGCGCCGCATGCAACTTGACGAAGACCTGCGCGGTGAAGTCACGCCGAAGAACATTCTCATGATCGGTCCGACCGGTGTCGGCAAGACCGAAATCGCGCGGCGCCTCGCGCGTCTCGCAAATGCGCCGTTTCTCAAGGTCGAAGCCACCAAGTTTACCGAGGTCGGTTATGTCGGCCGTGATGTCGAATCGATCATTCGTGACCTGGTCGATATCGCGGTGAAGATGCTGCGCGAGGACGAAATGCGCAAGGTCCGTCACCGCGCCGAGGAACTTGCCGAGGATCGTATTCTTGACATCCTGTTGCCGCCGGCACGCGGTGTCGAGGAGACCGAAAAGGAAACCGATACGCGGCAGAAATTCCGCAAGATGCTGCGCGAAGGCAAGCTCGATGACAAGGAAATTGATATCGAACTGTCCACCGCACCGGTGGGCGTCGAGATCATGGCACCCCCGGGCATGGAGGAAATGACCTCGCAACTGCAGAGCATGTTCCAGAACATGGGCGGCGAACGCACGCGTTCACGAAAGCTGCCGGTCAAGGATGCCTTCAAACTGCTCAGCGATGAAGAAGCGGCCCGCCTCGTGGATGATGAGAGTCTCAAGCTGCGCGCGCTGGAAACGGTCGAACAAAATGGCATCGTGTTTCTCGACGAGATCGACAAGATCACGAAACGTGGTGATGCGAACAGCCCTGACGTCTCGCGCGAGGGCGTGCAGCGCGACCTGTTGCCGCTGATCGAAGGCAGCACGGTGTCGACCAAGTACGGCATGATCAAGACCGATCACATCCTGTTCATTGGTTCCGGCGCCTTCCATATGTCGAAGCCTTCCGATCTGATCCCGGAATTACAGGGCCGTATGCCGATCCGGGTGGAACTCGATTCGCTCAACACCGACGACTTCGTCCGCATCCTGACCGAGCCGGATGCCTCGCTGACGGAACAGTACACGGCACTGCTGGCGACCGAAAATGTCAGGCTGACATTTACTGAAGACGGTATTGCCCGTATCGCCGGCATGGCCTTTCGCGTCAACGAGACCACGGAAAACATCGGCGCGCGCCGCCTGCATACCATCATGGAACGCCTGCTCGAACAGATTTCCTTCGATGCAGCGGACAAATCCGGCGAGACCATCGAGGTCAATGCCGCCTATGTCGAGGCGCAGCTCGGCGAATTGGCGGAAGACGAAGACATGAGTCGTTATATACTCTGACTAACACACGAATGCCGCACTGGCGGCATTCAGGTCGCAAGGAACCAGCATGAGCAAAAAACCGATACCCACCGAAATCAACCTGCACCAGAAGGACCGTCAGCTCGAGATCACATTCGATGACGGCGAAACTTTCACGATGAGCGCCGAGTACCTGCGGGTCCACTCGCCATCTGCCGAAGTGCAGGGCCATGGCCCGGGCCAGGGCGTACTGCAGGTCGGCAAGGAAAATGTCAACATCGTTGGCATTGAACCGGTCGGCAACTACGCCATCCTGCTGCGCTTTGATGATGGCCACGATACCGGTATCTATGCCTGGGATACGTTGTATGATCTGGGCAAGAACCAGGAGGCCTACTGGCAGCGCTACCTCGAACAGCTCGAGGCCGCCGGCCACAAGCGCAAGGAACCGAAGCCGTGGATCCCGCCGGTTAATCTCGGCTAGACGACTGCCAATATATCGATAAGGTGGATAAGCAATGAACGATAAACACACCGACCATACCACCCATTTCGGCTTTGAACAGGTCAAGGTGGAAGACAAGGTACGCCGGGTGCGTGGTGTGTTCGACTCGGTGGCCTCGAACTACGACATCATGAATGATGTCATGTCGATGGGCGTTCACCGCCTGTGGAAGCGCGTCACAGTCGAAGTGGCCGCACTGCGCGCCGGCCAACAGATACTCGACCTGGCCGGGGGGACCGGTGACCTGACCCGCCTTATGTCGGAACGCGTCGGCCCGACCGGCAAGATTGTGATCAGTGACATCAACGGCAACATGCTCAGTGTCGGCCGCGATACCCTGATCAACAGCGGTCATGTCGGCAACATCGAATATGTACAGGCCAATGCCGAAGTCCTGCCGTTCCCCGACAACCAGTTCCATTGCGTGACGATTGGCTTTGGTCTGCGTAACGTCACCGACAAGGACAGGGCGCTGCGCGAGATGTATCGCGTCCTCAAGCCCGGCGGCAAACTGCTCGTGCTGGAATTCTCCAAACCGACCAACCCGGCCCTGGCGAAGATCTATGATGTCTACTCGTTCAAGCTGTTGCCCCTCATGGGCAGGTTTATTGCCAACGACGAGGCCAGCTATCGTTACCTGGCCGAATCGATTCGCATGCACCCCGATCAGGAAACCCTCAAGGACATGATGGTTGAGGCCGGCTTCGAACGCTGCGAATACCTGAACATGACCGGTGGCATCGTCGCCCTGCACAAGGGTTACAAGATTTAATGACATCGGTTAGCCAACCCACAGCGGCGCGTTTTTCACAACGTCTGGTCGCGTTTGCGATCGACAATCTGCTGCTGGCCGTGATCCTGTTTGTCATCATCGATGTCTTGCTGCACAGCCTCAGCGGCCTGCCAGATGCAGGCACCCTGATGAGCGAAGCCCAGCAACGTGGCAACTGGCTGGAACTTGTGCGCGTGGCGATGCAGTACGGTGCGCTCGAAGCGGCAATTGAACAGCTCATACCGTTTATCCTGACCGTGTTGTTGTGGGTCCGGTTTGGCATGACCCCGGGCAAGCGCCTGTGTGATTGTTGCATCGTCGATGCCCGGCACGGCGGCAAACCGGGTTGGGGGCAGTCCATTCTGCGTTATATTGGTTATATCATTTCAACCCTGACATTCGGTATCGGTTTCCTGTGGATGCTGTGGGACAAGCAAAACCAGGCCCTGCATGACAAGATCGCCGGCACCCGCGTCGTGATCGTTGAAGATGACATGAGCCACTATTCACTCGAACAACTGCAGGAGACCTGTGCATGAAAGCACCTTACCTGCTCACCACGCCGCTGGAGCAGGCCCTGAATGGCTGGCTGGCGCTCGATCCTTATTCTGCACAGCGTCTGCAGGCAATGCGCGGCGGTGTGGTCGAGCTGGACCTGCAGGGCCCGAATATCAAGCTGTACCTGTTTGTCGAGAACGACAGGCTACGTGTAACCGGCTATTGTGACGAGGCGCCGGCTGCCATTATCCGCGCCACGCCACTGGCCCTGGGCCGGCTCGCGCTTACTCGTGACAAGGAAGACGCATTGTTCGGTCATGGCGTCACCCTGCTTGGCGACACCGGGCTGGCGACCCGCATGCAGCAATTACTCGTGGATGCCGATATCGACTGGGAAGAACACCTGTCACATGTTGTCGGTGATATCGCCGCCCACCAGCTGGGGCGCGCGGCGCGCGCCGTCACTGCCTGGGGGCGCGATACCCTGCACACGGCGACCAGGAACAGCGATGAATACCTGCACGAAGAACTGCGCGCGACACCACCACGTCGTGAAGTCGAAGCCTTTCTCAACGGTGTTGACCAGTTTCGCGCCGGGGTCGAACGTGCCGCCCTGCGCGTGCAGCGCCTGCTCAACAAACACAACAACAGGTAACCCGCGTGTCCGGCCTGAAACAATTATTGCGTCTTGTGCATATCAACGTTGTGCTGAACCGCCACGGGCTGGACGAGCTGATCTTTTCCACGCACCTGCTGCGGCCGTTGCGTTTCCTGTATCTGCTCGCACCCTGGACCTGGTTCCGTCGCATCGAGGCACCGCGCGGCGTACGCATCCGGCGCGTACTCGAAGACCTCGGCCCGATCTTCGTCAAGTTCGGCCAGATCCTGTCGACACGGCGTGACCTGCTGCCGGACGATATCGCCGAAGAACTGGCCCACCTGCAGGACCGCGTACCGCCATTCCCCGGTGAGCAGGCACGCGCCATTATCGAAAAGGCCTACGGCCAATCTATCGAGGAGCTGTTCGCCGAGTTTGATGAAACGCCGCTGGCCTCGGCCTCGATAGCCCAGGTCCATACCGCGACCCTGCACGATGGCCGCGAGGTCATCGTCAAGGTACTGCGGCCAGGTATCGAGCGCATTATTCGCCGCGACATCTCGCTGTTGTATACGCTCGCCGGTCTGGCCGAGCGCTACTGGGCCGATGGTCGCCGGCTGCGCCCGCGAGAAGTGGTCGCTGAATACGAACACACGATTATCGATGAGCTCGACCTGATGCGCGAGGCCGCAAATGCCTCGCAACTGCGCCGCAACTTCATGCATTCAGCGCTGCTGTATGTGCCCGAGGTCGAATGGTCACTGTCACGCCGCAATGTCATGGTCATGGAGCGTATTCATGGTATCCCGATCAGTAATATCGAGGCGCTCAAACATGCCGGCATTGATATGAAGGCGCTGTCGGAACGCGGTGTCGAGATCTTTTTCACACAG
>JASFJH010000037.1:0-10958 GCA_050122215.1 Granulosicoccaceae bacterium
GACAGGTCTTTAATCCACAACACGAACGGCGCCTGGCGCAGTTCCACCGATTCGAGCAACACCCAGTACAGGGCGATGAACACCGGGATCTGGATCAGGATAGGCAGGCAACCACCAAACGGGTTGATCTTCTCTTCCTGGTACAACTTCATCATCGCCTGCTGCATGCCCTGCTTGTCATCACCGAAGCGTTCCTTGAGCTTTTGCAGGCGCGGCTGCATCTTGCGCATGCGCGCCATTGAGCGGTAACTTGTCTCCGAGAGCTTGTAGAACACGAGCTTGATGAGCAGGGTCAGGATGATGATGGACCAGCCCCAGTTCCCGAGGAAACCATGGATTTGCTTCATGAGCCAGTAAATCGGTTTGGCCAGCACGGTTAGCCAGCCGTAATCAACCGTCAGTTCCAGGTGCGGCGCGAGCGCTTCAAGTTCACTTTGCAGTTTTGGCCCGACGAACATCCTGGCCTTGATTGCCTCTGTCTGCCCGGCGGCGACCTGTGTCGGGCTTGCGACCATGCCGACCACAAACTGGTCGTTGGCCGTGGCCTTCGTGTAAACATGGTTATCCTGGCCTTCATCGCCGGTCCAGGCAGCAATGAAGTAATGCTGGATCATCGCAACCCAGCCGCCCTTGATATCACGTGCCAGGTTCTTGTCACGCATATCATCGAAATCAAATTTCTCGTAGGGCTCTTCCGGGCTGGAGACGACGGCACCTGTATAGGTATACAGGAACTTTGATTCGCGCTCTGCGTAGGCACGTTTCAACTGCCTGTAGAAGCGTCCGCTCCACGCTGTGTCGCCACTATTGTGGACGCGGTATTCAACGTCGATATCATACTTGCCGCGTTTAAAGGTATAGACCTTTTCAATCTTTACACCATTGACACCCCACCACTCGAGCGTGACAGCAAGCTTGTCTTCGCCATCACGCATGAGATAGCTGTCTGCCGCGGATTGATAAACAGCCGTATGTTTCGGTGCGTTATCACCGAGCAGGCCGCTTTGCGAAATAAACAGGTCGGCCTGTTCATCGGTCATCAAGCGGAACGGTTCATCAGGTTTCTTGACGTCCACCGGGTACTTGACCAGATCGACCTTGCGCAGGTCCCCGCCCACGGTGTCGATTTCAATATCGAAAACATCGGTCGTGACGTGGATACGTTTGCTTTGCGGGACCCTGGGCGCAGGGCGTTGCTCACCTTCGATGGCTGTCGCCGTTAACGGCGCGGCGGGGGCAGTGGGCACATCTTCACTTTGTATCGCCTGCGGGCTCGCCGGTTCGGTGGTCTCCGGCTGCGCCAGTTGACCATAGTCACGTTCCCAGGCCTGCCAGATCAGAAACAGCACCAGTGCGAGGGATATATATAATAAGGTACGAAACTTTTCCATGCGTCACTTCATTTTGTTTTATCGGGTACAGGATCAACACCGCCAGCATGCCATGGCCCACAGCGACCAATGCGGCGTAGTGCCAGCCAGCCACCTTTCATGACGCCAAAGCGTTCAACGGCGGTATGGGCATAACAGGAACAAGACGGATAGAAACGGCAGTTCTGGCCCAGCAGGGGACTGATCAGCCGTTGGTAAAACTTGATAAATAACAGGATCACTGTGCGCATTTTTCTGCCAGCTGTTTCCATTGCTCGTCCAGGATGTCGCGCAGTGTATCACGTGATTCCCCGTCTGCACCTCTGCGTGCAATCACGACAATATCGATTGCACCGAGCTGCTTGTAGGCGACGCGAAAGCTTTCCCTGACAATGCGTTTAATGCGGTTACGTGCCACTGCCTTGCGTACATTTTTCTTCGATACGGCAAGGCCCAGCCTGGCATGATCCAGCTGGTTCGGACGTGCCAATAACGTAAACAGACGGCTGCCGATCTTGACGGGGTGGGAGAAAACGCGCTGGAACTCTTCCGGCCGGGAAAGGCGATCATTACGGCGAAAGCGCGTCCTGTTCACATCTAATACACAACGATGCCCGGTTCGCAATATTGCGAACCGGTATGTTGCTATCCTCAGGCGCTCAGGCTGGCGCGGCCCTTGGCACGACGGGCATTGATGATCTTGCGACCACTCTTGGTCTTCATGCGCGCACGGAAACCGTGGTTGCGCTTGCGCTTGATGAAACTCGGCTGAAACGGTCTTTTCATGACGTTGCCTGCTAAATCCTGTTTGGGTTCATTCCGTAATCAGCCGCATCTGCGCAGCGATTACCCGAAAGGCGCGCAAAGATACTGCTTTTGGCCCGGAAGATCAATATTTTCAAGCCAAATCAGCAACAAAGCAGGGTGTGGATAACTTATTCACAGCGCGCTACACTGTGCTGCTCCCGCGCGGCCCTGACAGGATGCCGGCGGCTCTGAACATAACAATTATAATCTCTTATCTTGTTGATTATAAAACATTAATAATTAGGCAGCATCGCGAACGTGAGTATCTCTTTGTGGCAACAATGTCTGGCCCGGCTGGAAGGTGAACTGAGCCCGGAACAGTTCAATATGTGGATCCGTCCACTGCACGCCGAGGAAGGCGTTGATAACCTGCGACTGCTCGCGCCCAACCGGTTTGTGCTCGATTCGATCCGTGATCAGTACCTCGAATTGATCAATTCCACCGTTAATCGCCTCGGTAACGGTAGCTCGCCAACCGTATCACTGGAAATCGGCAGCCGTCGCGCGCCGGCCAGCGAACCGACGCCGGATATCAACACGTTACGACAGCAAAGCAGTGCACCGGCCCAGGAAGCTCCGCCACCGCTGCATAACAGTGCCCTGAACCGCAATTTCACCTTTGATTGCTTCGTCGAGGGCAAATCCAATCAGCTTGCCCGTGCAGCCTCGCAGCAGGTGGGTGAAAACCCGGGCAGTGCCTATAACCCGTTGTTGATCTACGGTGGGGTAGGCCTGGGTAAAACCCATCTTATGCATGCGATCGGTAACCTGATCCTGGACAACAACCCGCAGGCCCGCGTCGTGTACCTGCACTCCGAACGTTTTGTTGCCGACATGGTGAAGGCCCTGCAACACAACACGATCAATGATTTCAAACGCTATTACCGAAGTGTCGATGCGTTGTTGATCGATGACATCCAGTTTTTCGCCGGCAAGGAACGTTCCCAGGAAGAATTCTTCCATACATTCAATGCGTTACTGGAAAAACAACAACAGGTCATCATGACCTGTGACCGTTACCCCAAAGAGGTGGAAGGTCTCGAGGAGCGACTCAAATCACGCTTTGGCTGGGGTCTGACGGTTTCGATTGAACCCCCCGAACTTGAAACGCGTGCCGCGATCCTGATGAACAAGGCCGAGCAGATCGACGTCGATCTGCCGCGTGAAGTTGCGTTTTTTATCGCACAACGCATACATTCGAATGTACGTGAACTCGAAGGGGCACTGCGTCGCGTCGTGGCCAACGCACACTTTACCGGCCGGCCGATTACGCTTGATTTTACGAAGGAAGCACTGCGTGATCTGCTGGCCCTGCAGGACAAGCTGGTCAGCATTGAGAATATCCAGAAAACCGTGGCAGAGTATTACAAAATCCGCGTCGCCGAGTTACTGTCGAAACGGCGTAGCCGCTCGATTGCGCGACCACGCCAGGTGGCAATGGCACTCGCCAAGGAACTGACCTCGCATAGTCTGCCGGAAATCGGCGATGCCTTTGGCGGGCGGGATCACACAACCGTGTTGCACGCCTGCAAAAAAATCCTGGAACTGCGGGAGACAGATATGCGTATCAACGAGGACTACAACAACCTGTTGAGAACCCTGTCAAGTTGATGTGGATAACTTATGAACAAATTATGGTTGTGGATAACTCGCATACTTATCCACAGAATACAGACAGACTATGGACGGCTACAGCACAGCTTTCCGGGCCATAAAAACACGGTTAACATACTGAATATAAATATGAATTTTAGTTTATCCACAAAAGTGTGGCCGGCTAATAACTACAGTAATAAAGATATATAAATAAAATATATATAAACAGGATTAGATAATATGAACTTCACCATACAGCGCGAAGCACTGCTCAAGCCCTTGCAAACCGTTTGTGGAGTTGTAGAACGACGTCAGACGCTACCTATCCTTTCCCATGTACTGTTGCGTACCGGGGATGGGCAATTGTCCCTGATCGGTACGGATCTTGAAGTCGAGATGCTTGCTTCGACCCCCCTGGAATCGGATAACAGCGCTGAAATTACCGTCCCGGCCCGTAAATTCCTGGATATTTGCCGAACCTTGCCGGATAGCAGCATGATCGAGCTGAGTATGGATGGGGAACGCGCCGTGATCCGTGCCGGTCGTAGCCGCTTTACCCTGGCCACCCTGCCCGCCGGTGATTTCCCGAGCGTTGACGCGAGCCCAGAGGGGACACACTTCAGCATGCCCCAGAAGGATCTGAAGTACCTGATTGACCATACTGCCTTTGCCATGGCGCAGCAGGATGTGCGCTATTACCTGAATGGTCTCATGCTCGAGTTGTCACCCGACCTTTTACGTGCCGTAGCAACAGATGGTCATCGCCTGGCCCTGTGTGAAAGTGCGCTGGAACTCGCCGTTAGTGAACCCAGGCAGATCATCCTGCCGCGCAAGGGGGTCATGGAGCTGGCCCGCCTGCTCGAGGATGATGACAGTCTGATTGAAATCCAGGTGGGTAATAATCATATGACCCTGAGCGTCGGTGAGCTTGTCTTTACCTCAAAGCTGATTGACGGGCGCTTCCCGGATTATCAACGGGTCTTGCCAGAAACCAGTGACAAGTTCATGGTTGCCGACAAAGATACGTTAAAACAGTCACTTACGCGCGCTTCGATTCTCTCCAATGAGAAATACCGTGGCATCCGCCTGCTATTCGCGGAGAACACGGTCCGTATATTTGCCAACAACCCGGAGCAGGAGGAAGCCGAGGAAGAAATCGAGGTCGATTTCCCGGCTACGGAGCTCGAGATTGGTTTCAATGTGAATTACTTGCTGGATGCCCTCAATGCGATCAGCGAAGACAAGGTCAAGATTGGATTTACGGATGCGAACAGCAGTTGCCTGATTACGGCGGATGGCAGCGATGCCTGTCGCTACGTTGTCATGCCAATGCGCCTGTAAACCTGCCATATATGCGTTTTCATGCAGCTGTCCGGCCTTGAGCTTTATCACCTGCGCAACATTGCCCAGGCCAGACTAGAGCCGGCTGCCGGTCTGAATGTCATTGCCGGTCCAAATGCGAGTGGTAAAACCAGCCTGCTCGAGGCAATTTACCTGCTTGGCCGTGGCCGCTCGTTTCGCACCCGTTGCCGTGATGCCCTGATCCAGGCCGGTCACACTGAATTCATGCTGCGCGCCGAGCTGCTGCAGGCTGATTCAGTGCACCGCCTGGCCTGCCAGATCAGCTTATCCACGCGTCGCATACGCTTTGACGGTACCGACATCAAGCGTAGTGCTGACCTCGCGCATATCTTGCCGCTGCAGTTCATCAACCAGCAAAGCCTCGAGCTCGTTGACAGGGGGCCGGCACCACGCAGAAAATTCCTCGACTGGGGCGTGTTCCACGTGGAACCTGCTTTTTTTGCCGCCTGGCAACGCTACCAGCGTGTTCTGCAGCAACGCAATGCTGCCCTGCGCCTGCGCCAGCCGGTCAATCACTGGGATCCCGAGTTTATTGCAGCAGCTGAAGGCCTGCATGGCCATCGCCAATCCTATCTGCAGGCCTTTGAGCAGGCTTTTATACAAACCTGCGCGCTCCTGCTCGATATGCCGGTTACCCTGCGTTATAACCCCGGCTGGGACACGAGCCAGCCACTGCAGACTGTTTTGACAACTCATTTACGCAGTGATCAACGTCGGCGCTTTACGCAATCAGGGCCTCATCGCGCAGATCTGCTCCTGCAGCTTGATGGCCAACCGGCTGTCGAACGCTTGTCACGTGGCCAACAGAAGTTGCTTGTCGCGGCCCTGGCACTGGCCCAGGCGCAGTTGTATAGCAGTCGCACCGGTCAGGCCTGTCTCGTGCTTGTCGATGACCTGACCGCCGAACTTGATGTGCGCCATGTTAAAACGCTGCTCGATGCCTTGCTTGCCACAGGTGCGCAGGTTTTTGTCACAGTCACCGATGCGGGATTGCTCAGTGATGTGAAGGCCGCCAGCCAGCGTTTGTTCCACGTGGAACAGGGACGCTTCCGCTGCGCAGAAGTGGTATAATGCGCACGTTACAGACACGGATACGAGTATGAACAAGGACAAATACGATTCATCGAATATCAAGGTCCTCAAGGGCCTGGACGCGGTGCGCAAGCGCCCCGGTATGTATATTGGCGACACCGACGACGGCACGGGTCTGCACCACATGGTATTCGAGGTCGTCGATAACTCCATCGATGAGGCCCTGGCAGGGCATTGCTCGGAAATCTGCGTCACCATCCACACCGACGGCGCGGTCACAGTTACCGATGATGGGCGCGGTATCCCGGTCGATATTCATGAAGAAGAGGGTCGTTCCGCCGCCGAGGTCATCCTGACCGTACTGCATGCCGGTGGTAAATTTGATGACAACTCCTACAAGGTCTCCGGTGGTCTGCACGGTGTCGGGGTATCCGTCGTCAACGCGCTGTCGGAAAGCCTGCGCCTGACGATTCGCCGCCATGGCAAGGTCCACCAGCAGGAATATGTGCTGGGCGAGCCGCAAGGGCCACTGAGCGTGATGGGTGAAGCCGAAGACACGGGCACGGAAGTGCGTTTCAAGCCAAGTACCGAGATCTTTTCCGACACCGAGTTTCATTACGATATTCTCGCCAAGCGATTGAGAGAATTGAGTTTTTTGAATTCCGGCGTACGCATTGTACTGACCGATGAGCGCAGTGAGAAACAGGATATTTTCGAATACCAGGGTGGTATTCGCGCCTTTGTCGAGCACCTGAACCGCAAAAAGACGCCATTGCATGACAACGTGTTCTATTTTGTCACCGAAAAAGACGATATCAGTGTCGAGCTGGCCATGCAGTGGAATGATTCCTACCAGGAAAACATTTTCTGTTTTACCAACAATATCCCGCAGCGCGATGGGGGCACGCACCTGTCCGGTTTCCGCACCGGCCTGACCCGCACGCTTAATAACTACATAGATAGTATGGGTATTGGCAAGAAGACCAAGGTCGCGACGACCGGCGATGATGCACGCGAGGGCCTGACCGCGGTGCTGTCGGTCAAGGTACCGGATCCGAAATTCTCGTCGCAGACCAAGGACAAGCTCGTTTCGAGCGAAGTCAAAGGCGTGGTCGAATCGACCATGAACGAAAAGCTGCAGGAGTTCCTGCAGGAAAAACCGGGCGATGCGAAGGCCATTGTCGGCAAGATCGTCGAGGCGGCCCGTGCCCGCGAGGCGGCGCGCAAGGCGCGCGAGATGACGCGCCGCAAGGGCGCGCTCGATGTCGCCGGCCTGCCGGGCAAACTCGCTGACTGCCAGGAGAAAGACCCGTCGCTGTCAGAACTGTTTATTGTCGAGGGTGATTCGGCGGGTGGCTCGGCCAAGCAGGGTCGGGATCGCAAGTACCAGGCGATACTGCCGCTCAAGGGCAAGATCCTGAACGTGGAAAAGGCCCGTTTCGACAAGATGCTGGGTTCGGCGGAAGTCGGCACGTTGATCACGGCGCTGGGCTGTGGTGTGGGTCGCGAGGAATACAACCCGGACAAATTACGCTATCACCGCATCATTATCATGACCGATGCCGATGTCGACGGCTCACATATCCGGACACTGTTGCTGACTTTCTTCTACCGGCAAATGCCGGAGCTGATCGAGCGTGGCCATATCTATATTGCGCAGCCGCCGCTGTACAAGCTGAAGAGGGGCAAGCAGGAACGTTACGTCAAGGACGATGCAGAATTAGTGGCCTACCTGATACAGGAATCCCTCGATAATGCCCAGTTGTTCGTCAATGCAGACGCGCCGGCAATCAGTGGTGAATCACTGGAAAGCCTGGTGCGCCAGTACACAACGGTAACGACCACGATCCGCCGGCTGGGAAGACGCTTTCATATGCAGGCACTGGCAAAGATGCTCGACATGCCGGCGCTCGACGAAGAAGCCCTGCGCGATGAAGCAGCCACACAGGCCTGGTTTGATGATCTGCTGGTCAGACTGGCGGCCGATGCCGACGGCCAGCAGTACAGTGTCAATATTGAATGGGATGAAAAGCAGGCAAGTTGCCAGGCAAGGCTCACGGTCACCACGCATGGCGTACAGAACGACTATGTCTTCAACAATGAATTTTTCATCTCGGGCGAATACCGCAGCATCGTTGAATTGAGTCAACAGCTTGATGACTTCATTGGTGAAGGGGCGAAAATTCAACGCGGTGAACGCAGTCTCGAGATTGACAGTTTCCGGCAGGCGGTCGAGTGGCTGATGAGTGAAGCGCGTCGTGGTCAGAATATCCAGCGCTACAAGGGTCTGGGCGAAATGAACCCGAGCCAGTTGTGGGAGACCACGATGAATGCCGAAACCCGCCGACTCATGCAGGTGCAGATTGAAGATGCCGTGGCAGCAGATGAATTGTTCACCACGCTCATGGGTGACCAGGTCGAACCGCGTCGTGACTTTATCGAGCAGAACGCCCTGTCGGTGAGTAACCTCGACGTTTAGTTACTGGCGCCGAGTCGCGCTACCGTATCGTTAATCCAGTTTTCCGCCTCGGCATTGATGTCGGCAGCCTTGCGATCCCGCGTTGCAATCGGTTTGCCGATGACGACCTTGACGGTCCCCGGCTGCTTGATGAACTGGCGGCGAGGCCAGAAATACCCTGCATTATGCGCAATCGGCACGACCGGCGCGCCACTGGCCTCGGCGAGTATGGCCCCCCCGATGCCAAACTTTTTTTGCTGTCCGGCCGCGACCCGTGTGCCTTCCGGAAATACCACGACCCACTGGCCATCGGCCAGACGCTGTTTACCCTGCGCGACAATCTGTTTCACGGCGCGCCGCCCGGCAGAGCGATCGATGGCGATCGGTTTAAGCATCGCCAGCCCCCAGCCAAAGAACGGTACCCACAGCAATTCACGTTTCAGTACCCAGACATGCGGCGGCAGGAAGCGGGCTATCGCCAGGGTTTCCCAGGCAGACTGGTGTTTGCAAAACACGATTGACGGTTCGTCAGGCAGGTTTTCGATACCAGTAACTTCATAGTCAATGTGACACACGGTTTTTGCCAGCCACAGGTTAAAGTGTCGCCACTGGCTGATAAAGCGATAGCGAACGGTAAACGGAAACACTACGGTCAGGGGACACAACAAGGCAAAGATGATTGTCGAAACAATCATGCCGGTAGAGAACAGCGTGGCGCGCAGAAACAGCATGCTTATTGATAAAGCGGCAGTTCGCCGGCAAGCATCGCGTTAACGGCCTCATTCAGATCGCAGAAAACCGGCACGCCTTCAAGGTTGTTATCGGTGTTGTACAGCGTTCGTGTACCCTTGCCGGTGCGAACGAGGATCGGCAGTGCGCCGACGGCACGGGCCGCTTCAATATCGCGGTAGGCATCACCGATGCAGGGGACACCTTGCAGGCTGGTGCCAAAGCGTCTGGCAACTTCGGTTAACAGCCCGGTTTTCGGCTTGCGGCAATCGCAGTTGTCGTTCGGGCCGTGCGGGCAGAAAAACACCGCGTCGATATTGCCACCGTGTTCGGCAACCAGCCGCTGCATTTTGTTGTGCATGGCATTAAGGGTTTGCAGATCGAAAAGCTTGCGCGCGATACCGGACTGGTTGGTGGCGACGACAACGTGGAAGCCGGCATTGCTGAGCCGGGCAATAGCCTCGATACTGCCGGGTAACGGCTGCCACTCAGCGGTTGATTTGATGTAATCGTCCGAGTCCTTGTTGATGACACCATCGCGATCCAGGATGACAAGTTTCATGCTCAGTCCCTGAATTCCGAGACCCGGATGCGACCGTTAATCATTTTCGAATCGCGTTGCATGATCTTGTTCATCTTCTGCCAGAAGGCCTGTTTCAGATCGAAACCTGCCGCGATCGCCGTACCCAGCAGTAATATATACAGGTCGGCACATTCCTCGGCCAGTTGCTCAACATCCTTGCCCTTGGTCACGGCGGCGGAGATTTCGCCGAGTTCTTCGGACATGAGTGCAACACGGTAGGTGAGCTCTTCACCACCGGTGGCCTGGAAGTCATGCTTGTCGTGAAAGGCCTGCACCGCGGCAAGCATGTCGTCATAGGAATCCGGGTTACTCACGCCGTACACTCCTTATTCTGGTTAACCCTGCAAACGCGACAGGTCGGCAATGCGCAGGAACAGGGCATGCAGTGTACCGAGCAAGGCAAGCCGGTTGTTGCGTACCACTTCATCGTCAGCCATGACCATAACATTGTCAAAAAACGCATCGACATCATCGCGCAGCCCGGCAAGCAGGGTCAGCGCGGTCGTGTAATCACGTGCCTCGATAAGCGGTATGACCCTGGCTGTCATCGCCTTGAGACTGGCATCCAGGGCGCGTTCAGCGTCTTCCGTAAACAGGGCCGGGTCGGGTTGTTCGGCCAACGGTACGGCGGTCTTCTTCAGGATATTGCCGATACGTTTGTTGGCCGCGGCCAGGCTGGTTGCTTCCGGCAGTTCGATAAAGGCGGCCACAGCGCGCAGGCGGTGGTCGAGATCATTGAGGCGGCGCGGCCGCAGGCTGATCACGCTGTCGATGACATCGTGGGCAAAGTCCTGGTTGGCGTAGTACACGGGCAGGCGATCGAGAATGAAGTCGAATACCTCATCTGCTGTGTTGTCGTCGAGTGTCACACCGGCCTGCTGGTAAGCTGTTGCTGCCTGCTCGATCAAATCATGCACATCAAGGTCGAGATCGAGTTCAAGCTGGATACGCAGCACACCGAGCGCGGCGCGGCGCAGGGCAAACGGGTCCTTGTCGCCGCTGGGCGGCTGGCCGATACCAA
>JASFJH010000038.1:0-10895 GCA_050122215.1 Granulosicoccaceae bacterium
GATCAGTTTCACGTACCTGGCCACGTGCCAGAGGTTCATCGCAGTGGTCGCTGATCGTCGCATTATACAGCCGGCACTGTAAACACACGTGCAAATCGGCCTGGCAGGCAGCACATTGTTGAGTACGCGAATACGGCTTGCTATAACCCTCGATCGATTCACCACAGCGCCAGCATGACAGGACTACCACCATCTTATTGCCCACCGATTACGAGATAACCAAGGTACGTCATACTGGCAGCCACCAGCGTGCCACTCCAGAATGTCACCCAGAGTTTCTTGCCATACCAACCAGCGACGATGCCACCAATACCAAGCGCCAGGCAATAAATCGCTGTACCGATAAACGTTTCGTCATGCAAGGAAGGAGGGGGTAAATCAATGAGTGGATCACCTTCACGGTAACGCATAGCTAACCTTCTTCATTCTTCAACCTGTCGTTATACTTTCCGTGCAATACACTGTACCACGGCACCCGTACCCGTGTGATATTTTCCTTCGATTACCTCGCGCTGCGTTTCTTCGAGCAACAGGATCTCCAGACCATCGAGTTCCTGTTCGAGTGTCTGTGCAGTCATGGTCATGCCGGCATCTTTGGGTCCGCCCGTACCGAGTCCAACCTGCTCCGGCGTATAGGCCTCGAGCAACAGCACACCACCCGCTCTCAGGCCGGCCACGACCTGTTGATGCAACGTGGCGCGGACCGCAGGCGGTACATGACAGAAAATCGATACGACGCCGTCCCACCTCCCGGGCTCGATGTCATAGTCAGCCAGGTCGGCAGTGTGCACGTGCACTGCCAGTCCATTCTGCCCGGCCAGCATTGCGGTCTTGCGCATTGCGACCGGCGAGGCATCCACGGCGGTCACCTCGTAGCCCTGGCCGGCAAGGAACACGGCATTGCGGCCCTCGCCTTCGGCCAGTGACAACACGCGTCTCCCCGGCAAGCGTGTTGCGTGTTCTCTCAGGAAATCGTTCGGCCGCGTGCCGTAGGCATAACCCGGCTCACTGTAACGCACATCCCAGTCGATCATGACCACACCGCTAACAGTCAGGCACGCCCGACATTCATATCCGTCGGTGCATGGTAATACTCGCTTTCCTCGGCAAACTCCTGCACGAGTTTCATGAGTTCCGCCGTGCGCAACTCGGCGGTGCTGATCGGCTCGCAGTCATCGCAACTGTGATCGCCACACGGTTGGCGCGCATACAACCAGTACTGGATCGCACCGGCCAGCATGCCATCGGCAATGTCCCACGGATGGGCATCTTCATCGCCGGCTGCCATACCATTGCCAAGTTCAACAACACGACGAAAGGCTGCCTCAAAGCTGTTTTCGACCTGGGAATCGGTCATGATGGGTTCCTGTCATTAACTGCTGTCAGAACCCGGATTTTAGCAGATAAGACACCGGCCCTGTCACAGGGCCGGTGCAAAAACATGGTTCAGAAAGTGCCTACATCAAGCAAAGGTTCCTGGGTACTATCCGGATCATCGCCGTTATCCCAGCTGTAATTGCCGGCGGCAACGAGCGCCGCCCTTACCTGGGCCGGGCTCAGACCGGGGTTATTGGCAAGATACAGCGCCGCGGCTCCGGCGACGTGCGGCGAGGCCATCGAGGTGCCGCTGATGGTGTTGTAGCCACCATCATTCCAGCTTGATTCGATACACACGCCCGGCGCGATGATATCGACATCGGCACCGAAGTTACTGAAGTTGGCGAACGTGTCGTCCTCGTCGTTGCGACAGGTCGGGCTACCGCCACCACCGGCTGCACCATCAAAATCGGCAAGCGCCGAGACCGTGATCACTTCATCGTAGGTCGCCGGCGTGGAACTGCTCGCATCCTCGGCAGAGTTACCCGCCGCCACCACCACCGTGACACCGGCATTGACGAGGCTGCAGATTGCCTCGTGTTCCGGATCGGCGGCCGTCCCACAGGTGCTCTCGCCACCCGGGCCACCGAGCGACATATTGGCCACGCTAATACCTTCGCTTGCGGCATTTGCCGTCACCCAGTCAATGCCGCAGATCACGTCCGAGGTGAACCCGCTGCCGGCATTGTTCAGCACGCGCACCGCATACAGGCGCGCCCCCGGCGCAACGCCGACCACGCCCGTACCGTTGTCGAGTGCGCCAATCGTGCCGGCAACATGGGTACCATGACCATTGCCGTCGTCATACTTGTCGCTACGCCCTTTCGAGCAATTGATGCCACCGGCGACATTCAGATCGGCATGGCTGACATCGATGCCGGTATCGATCACGGCCACACCGACATTGACACTGCCACTGCCGTTGCCGGCCGCAGTACTGCTCGACGTGCCATTGATACGACTGACACCGGTCGGTACTGACTGGCCGGGAGGCGGTGGTGGTTCGTCACCGCCGCCATCACCCTTGCACGGCGGTGAGGCACACGGCTTCGGCAATGCGTGAACAAACCGATCGGCTGTCACGCTGCGCACACGCGGATCGCGTTGCAGTGCGGCGAGCCGTCCCGGCGGCACGACTGCGGCAAAACCGTGGATCGCATACTCATAGACATGCAACAAACCCAGTTCATGGGCATGGGCAAGCGCCTGCGCGGCCGCGACCGGCTCGGCATCGTCGTGTAACATGATGATGTATTGCCCCGGTACCTTGCCCTGGCCCGGCACGACGGCGAATACCTGGAATGAAAGCAGACTGGCTAATACCCCGACCAGCCATCCATGACGCTGTTTCATGATGGTTCCCCCATTTTTATTCAAGTCAGGTGTTGCTTGTAATGATGGGCGTAGCCTACTGCCGTGAGCGCCAAATAAAAAGCCGGAAATTACAGGTGGATTGTGTAGGCGGGAGATTACAGCCTATGACGTGGGTTCATCGCGTTTCACCGCATCCCAGTGGGCATCGAGCGTCTCGAGATCGAGTTCGTTCATGGTCTGGCCGGCCTGGCTGATGCGCTGCTCAATGCCACGGAAGCGTCGCTCGAACTTGGCATTCGCCTCGCGCAGCGCGCCTTCGGGCTCGATGCCGAGGTGCCGGGCCAGGTTGACCATGGCGAACAGCATATCGCCAAGTTCTTCGGCGGCGCGCAGTTGGTCGGTGCCGATCTCGGCTTCGAGTTCGTCGATCTCCTCGCGCAGCTTGGCAATCACGCCACTGACATCCGGCCAGTCAAAGCCGACCCGTGCCGCGCGTTTTTGCAGTTTCTGCGCCCGCACTAGAGCCGGCAGGGCCCGTGCCACGCCATCGAGCACGCTCTCATCCTTGCCTTTCGCCGCGCGTTCACGTTTTTTCTCTGCCTCCCAGGCTGCGTGCAGGGCTTCGTCATCATCGAACTGTGTATCCTCGAACACATGAGGATGACGACGCACGAGCTTTTCGCAAATCGCTTCGACCACGTCATCAAAGGCAAAGGCGCGCTGCTCCTTGCCGAGCTGCGCGTAGAACACAACCTGGAACAACAGGTCGCCGAGCTCCTCACGCAACTCATGCAGGTCGCCCTGCGCGATCGCATCGGCAACTTCGTAGGCTTCTTCTATGGTGTAGGGTGCAATTGTGGCGAAGGTCTGCTTGCGATCCCACGGACAGCCCGTGTCGGGATCCCGCAGCGCCGCCATGATGCGCAGCAAGTCATCGAGGGTATGAGCCATGTGCCTATCTTACCTTATGGTGCGGGCAGATAATAAAAAAGGGGAACCACCAGCGCGGTTCCCCTTTCAATCGGGCAAGTCTGAATCGACTTAGCTGCAGCCCTTCGGCCGCGGCAGACCGGCGACCTTGTTGGCGCACTTGATCAGGCCGGTCGGGAACAGCGAGTAGATGTATTTCTGATCGCTGCGGTCCTTGCCGTACTTCTGCTTCATGATCTTGCTGAAGGCGCGCGGTTCGGCAACGATACCATTTTCCTGGAAGAAATCGCGGGCTGTGTTAATGATGTCCCAGTGCTCCTGGGTCAGCTCCGGGATCTTTTCATTCTTCGCGATCTCAACGGCGAGTTCTTCACTCCACTCATCAAGGTTCAGCAACCAGCCGGCTTCGCTCAGCTCGATAATCTTGCCATTCACTTCTGCCTGCATGAATCTCTCCTGTACGCTTGGCGTGGTTAAAACATAGTGAAATTGTCAGGTATTCTATCCAAAGCTAATATTAGTGTCCACTAATATTTTCGGACTTTTTGTAGGGCATTAAGCCACTGATTTTGCTGGGATAAAGAAATCTGCCTGTCCCGGCCCGAATTCGCTAGCGTTGAAGCATGCCTGTTCGCTGCTATGCACAACGCCTGCTCTACCCGGCTATCCTGGATGAAGAATTGATCAGGGCGGCACGGGTTGAGGCGATGATGCGCAAAAGCCAGCCTCAACAACAAGACAGTGAAGATGTCATGTCCACGTTTTATATCGAGATGGGCGCGACCGGCGGTTAAACACACCTTCAGGCATTCAATACCCGGAAACCACTTCCCAGCGCCTGCTGCACTTTAGTGACAAGCTCTTGCAGTGCGTTGTCCGGATAGGGCTTTGCCTCATGCCTGCCCCACACCGGCGCCGGCCAGGCCGGGTCATCGTGATAGCGCGCAATATGGTGGATATGCAGTTGCGGGACGACATTGCCCAGCGCCGCGATATTGACCTTGTCCGCCCTGAACTCATCTACCAGCATCCGGGATACGAGGCTGGACTCGCGCAGCAGCTGCTGTTGATCGGCCTCGAACAGTTCATGAATCTCACGCACTCCCTCGCGCATCGGCACGAGAATAAACCACGGGTAGTTGGCATCGTTCATGAGCAACAAGCGGCACAGGCTGAAGCGGCCCAGCTCGATACAGTCTCTGGCAAGTTGTGGTGCCAGTTGTATATTGGGTTCAGGCAAGCTGGTCATCCGCCACATGATAGCGAGGATCTTCGAGGACGTTAACCTCAACCAGGTTACCGGCCTTCTTCATCAACAATCGGCATTCCTGGCTCAGGTGCCGCAGGTGCAGGGTTTTGCCGGCATTGATGTATTTCTCGGCGAGGTTATCAATCGCCTCGATCGCCGAGTGATCGGCAACGCGTGAATTCTGGAATTCAATGATGACATCATCCGGGTCGTTGTCCGGGTCAAACAATTCGAGGAAATTCTTCACCGAGCCAAAGAACAGCGGACCATTGAGTTCATAGACACGCGAGCCATGCTCGTCATCATAACTCTTGATATTGATATGCTTGGCATGTTCCCAGGCAAACGCCACGGCAGATACGATCACACCGACAATCACGGCAATCGCCAGGTCGGTCATGACCGTGACAGCCGATACCAGGATCAGGACAAAGGCATCGGTACGCGGGATCTTGCCCATGATGCGCAGGCTCGACCACTCGAAGGTGCCGAGCACGACGATAAACATGACGCCGACCAGGGCCGCCATCGGGATCGCCTCGATCAGGTCCGAGGCAAACAGGATAAAGCCGAGCAGGAACAGTGCCGCACTGATCCCCGACAGGCGTTGATGGCCACCGGAATTCACGTTGATCATGCTCTGGCCAATCATCGCGCAACCGCCCATGCCGCCGAACATGCCGGTCACGGTATTGGCGATACCCTGGCCGATACACTCGCGGTTACCGCGGCCGCGCGTATTCGTCACATCATCGATCAGCGACAGCGTCAGCAAGGATTCGATCAAACCAACTGCGGCGAGAATGATGGAATACGGCAGGATGATCCACAGCGTCTCCAGTGAGAACAGCACGTCCGGGATATGGAAGGTCGGCAGACCACCTTCGATGGAGGCGAGATCGCCGACCGTGTTCGTGTCGATGTTCAGGCCGATCACGAGCAGCGTCACGGTGATGATCGCGGCCAGCGAGGCCGGGAAGGCCGAGGTCAGTTTCGGCAGGAAGTGGATGATCACCATGGTCAGCAGGATCAGGCCGCCGAATACCCACAGCGGGGTACCGCTCATCCAGCTACTGCTGCCATCCGGCAGGCTGATCTGGAAATGCTGCAACTGCGCGAGGAAGATCACGATCGCCAGGCCATTTACAAAGCCGAGCATAACCGGGTACGGCACCATGCGTATGAATTTACCGAGCTTTGCCACCCCGGCCAGGATCTGGAGAACACCGGTCAGCACCACCGCGGCGAACAGGTATTCGACGCCGTGCTCGGCAACGAGCGCCACCATGACCACAGCCATCGCGCCGGTCGCCCCGGAGATCATACCCGGGCGGCCGCCAAAAATGGAAGCGAGCAGGCCGACCATGAAGGCTGCATACAGCCCCACCAGTGGTTCAACCCCGGCGACAAAGGCAAACGCCACGGCCTCCGGTACGAGTGCCAGCGCCACGGTCAGCCCGGACAGGATCTCGTTTTTAAAACACACGCGGCTGCGGCAACCTAACTGGAACATGGACAACCTCGGGACTGAACCGGACTGATAAAAAGGCCACGAAGTATATCAGGAGGCACTAATACCCTCAATGCGATCCCCCCTCCAACCATCGGTATTACAAGGATTTTTCGTGTTCGCCTGCGAAGCCATGCCCTGCTGGTAACTGAAAACTGCTGATTGCCAACTCACCTGTCCCCATTCCGCTGCTCTGCCATTTCCACTACCATAGCGCCCCTTTGCGACAGCGCCGGTGTTCCGCCACCGGCTCAAGGACAACATACGTGGAAGACTTTATCCCCGGCCAGCGCTGGATCAGTGACGCCGAACTGCATCTCGGGCTGGGCAGCATCGGCGCCGTGGACCAGCGCACCGTCACCGTCGACTTCCTTGCCACCGGCGAGACACGCACCTATGCCCGGCAAACCGCGCCACTGACCCGGGTCCGGTTTGCGCCGGGCGATATCATCCGCAACATTGATGGTGAAACACTACACATCGAAACCGTGCACGAACAGGCCGGGCGGCTCGTCTATGACGCGCGTCGTGACGACGGGACACACGTGCGGCTCGACGAGAGCCAGCTCGATCCCACCTTGCAGCTGAACCGGCCCGCCGAACGCCTGTTCAGTGCACAGCTCGATACCAACAAATGGTTTGAATTGCGCAGCATGACGCAGCAGCAGCGCAACCGGCTTGGCCATTCCGATCTGTACGGCCTGCTCGGCGGCCGCACCAGCCTGATCCCGCACCAGCTCTATATCGCGCATGAAGTCGCCACGCGCTACGCGCCGCGCGTACTGCTCGCCGATGAAGTCGGCCTCGGTAAAACCATCGAGGCCGGACTGATACTGCATTACCAGTTACTCACCGGTCGCGCCGCGCGTGTCTTGATCGTTGTGCCGGAAAGTCTGCAACACCAGTGGCTGGTGGAAATGCTGCGGCGCTTCAACCTGCGCTTCAGTATCTTTGATGCCGAGCGCTGCACGGCCATGTGCGATGCCGATCCGGACAGCAACCCCTTCCATGCCGAGCAGCTCGTGCTGTGCAGCCTGGAATTCCTGCGTTCCCACAGTGAGTACTACAAACAGGCCTTCCTCGGCCAGTGGGATCTGCTCGTCGTCGACGAAGCGCATCACCTTGAATGGTCACCGCAACAGGCCAGTCTCGAGTACGAGCTGATCGCCCTGCTCGCCGGTGAAACCAGCGGCGTCCTGCTGCTCACGGCGACGCCCGAGCAACTCGGCAAGCAGGGTCACTTTGCCCGCCTGCGCCTGCTCGATCCGGATCGTTTCCCGGATTACGACAGTTTCATCGCCGAGGAACACAACTATGCACCGATTGCCGATGCCGTCGAGGCGTTGATCAAGCATGCCCCGCTTACGGACAGTATGCGTCATACCCTGCTCGGCCCGCTGCGCGAACAGGATCAGCAACACCTGCTCGAGTTGCTTGACGATCCTGCAAGCGGTGCCACGGATAAGGAACAGGCCCGCCACGATCTGATCGAGCACCTGCTGGATCGGCATGGCACCGGGCGCGTGCTGTTCCGCAACACGCGTGCCGCGGTCAAGGGTTTCCCGCCACGTGAGGTACAGTTGTATCCCTTGCCTCTGCCTGCTGCCTATAACAATGCAACGTGTCGCAGCAGCCTGTCCCCGGAACGCCGCTACAACCAGCCTGACTGGCCGGAGATCGATCCGCGGGTCGACTGGCTCATCGCGCACTTGCGCAGCCTGCGCGGCAACAAGGTGCTCGTCATTGCCTCGCAGGCCGATACCGTACTCGAACTGGCCGCGGCACTGCGCACGCGCGCCGGCCTGCATGCCGCGATCTTCCACGAAGGCCTGAGCCTGATCGAGCGCGATCGCGCTGCCGCCTGGTTTGCCGATCCCGAATATGGCAGCCCGGTGTTACTGTGTTCCGAGATCGGCAGTGAAGGCCGCAACTTCCAGTTTGCCCATCACCTGGTTATGTTCGATCTGCCGCTTAACCCGGACCTGCTCGAACAACGCATTGGCCGCCTCGACCGGATTGGCCAGACGCACACCATCCGGATCCACGTGCCCTGCCTCGAAGGCAGTGCGCAACAGGTCATGGCGCGCTGGTATGACGAAGGCCTGTCGGCCTTTGCCCACCCCTGCCCGGCCGGCTACAACGTTTACCAGCAACTTGAAGGCAGCTTGCTGCAAGCCCTGCAACAACCGGAACTGCCGTTCGAGGAACTGCTCGAAGGCACGCGCCAGCAACACGAACTGCTCAATGCTGCCTTGCAGAATGGTCGCGACCGGCTGCTCGAATACAACTCCTGTCGACCGGCAATTGCCGACAAGCTGCAACAGCGCGCACAAGCCGAGGATGCCGACCCCGCGTTGGGCGACTTTCTCGACAATGCGTTCGATTGCTTTGGCATCGACACCGAATTGCACTCGGCCAACAGCCTGGTGCTGACCCCGACCGATACGATGCAGGAAGGCTGCTTCCCGGGGCTGAGCGAGGAAGGCATGACGGTGACCCGGGATCGCGACACGGCACTGGCCAATGAAGACATGCAGTTTTTGAGTTGGGAACACCCCTCGGTGCGGGGTCTCATGGAGATTCTCACCAGCAGTGAACTGGGCAACAGCGCACTGTGTTCGGCCAAACTGCCCGGGATTCGCGCCGGCGCCTTGCTCGCAGAATGCCTGTTCCTGCTCGAACCGGCCGCCTATGGCGAGCTGCACGCAACCCGTTATCTGCCACCGACCCTGGTGCGCATCATTGTCGATGGTCAGGGTAACGATCTCGGCTCACTGGTGCCGGCAGAAAATGTCGTGCAGTCACGCGAGGATGTCGACGGCGAAACCGCCGCCACCATCGTCAAGACCTACCGTGGTGCGCTACACAAGATGATCGATGCGGCAGAACAACTCGCCTCGCAACAGGCAACCGCTATTCTCGAACAGGCGCATCAGCGTGCCGCGCATACCCTGAGTAGTGAAATTGAACGCCTGCAAGCACTGCGTCAGCACAACCCGAACGTACGGGCAGACGAAATCGACTGGTTTGTGGCACAGCGCGAAGCCATTGATACACTCATCAACAAGCTCGCACCGCGCCTTGATGCCGTGCGCGTGATCGTCACGACCTGACGCGGTTATTTCCTCTCATCCGCCTGCTGCATGAGGCATATTGCGGGGAAATAGCCGTGTTACACGATGCCCAGGCTGCCCAGATACTCGTCGTATGATCCCATGTAATCGACGATGCCATCCGGCTTCATTTCGATAATACGGGTCGCCAGTGAGGAGACAAACTCGCGGTCATGGCTGACAAACACAAGTGTGCCGGGGAATTGCTCCAGCGCGATATTCAGTGATTCAATCGATTCCATGTCGAGGTGGTTGGTCGGCTCGTCCATGACCAGCACATTGTTACTTTGCAACATGAGCTTGCCGAACAACATGCGGCCCTGCTCACCACCCGAGATCACCTTGACGGATTTATCGACCTCGTCGCGCGAGAACAGCAGCTTGCCGAGTGTACCGCGCGTGATCTGTTCATCTTCACCCTTGGGGCGCCACTGATCCATCCACTCGAACAGCGAGGTATCTTCGGCAAAGTCCTCGGCATGATCCTGGGCGAAATAACCGACCATGGCATTCTCTGCCCATTTGATCTCACCCTGCTTTGCCGGCAGGTTGCCGACCAGGGTCTTCAGCAGGGTGGTCTTGCCAATACCGTTTGGACCGATCACGGCAATCCGTTCACCGGCCTCGATCATCATATTAAAGTCCTGGAACAGCATGCCGTCGTCATAACCATTGGCCAGTCCTTCGATTTCCGCGGCGAGGCGGTGCAGTTTCTTGTCCTGTTCGAAACGGATGAACGGGTTCACACGGCTGGACGGCTTCACATCATCAAGTTTGATCTTTTCGATCTGCTTCTGACGGGCCGTGGCCTGGCGGGCCTTCGAGGCATTCGCCGAGAAACGTGCGACGAATTGCTGCAGGTCAGCGATCTGCGCCTTTTTCTTCGCATTGTTGGCAAGCTGACGTTCTCGTGCCTGGCTCGAGGCCAGCATGTATTCGTCATAATTGCCCGGGTAGATACGCAGCTCGCCGTAGTCGAGATCGGCCATGTGCGTGCAGACACTGTTCAGGAAATGGCGATCATGCGAGATGATGATCATGGTGCTGTTGCGCTCGTTGAGCACACCTTCCAGCCAGCGAATCGTATTGATATCGAGGTTGTTGGTGGGTTCGTCGAGCAGCATGATATCCGGGTCGGCAAACAACGCCTGGGCGAGCAGGACACGCAGTTTCCAGCCCGGCGCAATGGCACTCATCGGGCCGGTATGCTGTTCAATCGGGATATCCAGGCCGAGCAACAATTCACCGGCGCGCGATTCGGCCGTGTAACCATCAAGTTCCGCGAATTCGACCTCGAGTTCGGCAACTTTCATGCCGTCTTCATCGCTCATTTCCGGCAATGAGTAGATCCGGTCGCGTTCCTGCTTGACCTGCCACAGCTCGGCATGGCCCATGATGACTG